>JACXUQ010000078.1 GCA_014763835.1 Thiotrichales bacterium | reverse complement strand
CCTATGCATACAAAGATAAGCAGTTTTTATAGTTGGATGCGTGTTTTACAGCTGCCAGTTGATCGGAGGGAGTTTGTGTGCCTGCAAATAGGTATTGGCTTTTGAGAAGGGACGGCTGCCGAAAAAACCGCGGTAAGCGGAAAGCGGCGAGGGGTGCGGCGCTTCCAGCACCAGATGGCGCTGGCGGTCGATAAAAGCGCCTTTTTTCTGGGCGTAACTGCCCCAGAGGATAAACACACAATGTTCTTTGCGTGCGTTGATGGTCTGGATTATCGCATCGGTAAACTGTTCCCAACCATGGTTTTGGTGGGAGTTGGAATGATAAGCTTCGACCGTCAAAACCGCATTGAGCAGCAGCACGCCTTGTTCGGCCCAGGGTTGCAGGTAACCGCAATGGTGATTTTCAACACCGAGGTCGTCGGAGAGCTCTTTGTTGATGTTGAGCAGCGATTTCGGCAGCGGTTTGACATCCGGCAGAACCGAAAAACACAGGCCGTGGGCGTGGCCGGGGGTTGGATAGGGATCCTGGCCGAGTATGACCACTTTGACGTTCTCAAACGGTGTGCTGTTCAACGCGTTAAACCATAGGCCGCCTTTGGGCAGAATCTGCTTGCCGGCGGCTTTTTCCGCCTGCAAGAAGGCTTTGAGCTGCTGCATATACGGCTTGTCGAATTCGCCGCCGATCAGGTTGAGCCAGCTGTCGGACAGTTTGATTGGATTGTCGCTGTTATGCATAACGATCAAGGAGCCAGGCGGCTGATGAGCCAGTTGTGTTCATCCTGTTTTTCATAACGGAAACGGTCGTGCAGGCGGCTTGGACGGCCTTGCCAGAACTCGAAACGTTGCGGCACGATGCGGTACCCGCCCCAGTGCGGCGGATGCGGCACTTCCTGTTCGCTGTAGGCGGCTTGGGCGGCCTGTAATCTGAGTTCCAGTTCGTCGCGGCTCGAAACCGGTGAGCTTTGCTTGGAAATAAAGGCGGCCAGCTGGCTGTCGCGCGGCCGGCTGTGAAAATAGGTTTCGGACTCTTCCGCAGTGATTTTTTCGACCAAGCCCTCCACGCGAATCTGGCGTTCCATCTCCGGCCAGAAGAACAGCGCGGCAACACGCTTGTTGCTGGCCATTTCACTGCCTTTGTCACTGTCATAATGGGTGTAGAACACCAGGCCGCGGGTATCGAATTCTTTTAGTAGCACCATACGACTGTGCGGCTGCCCATTGGCATCCACCGTCGACAGACTCATGGCCGTCGGGTCGTTATGGATATGGGTGATAGCCGCATCCATCCAAAGCGAGAACTGTTCAAAGGGATTGTCTTTAAGTTGGCTGCGTTTGAGTTCTGCAAACTCGTAGTTGCGGCGTTCCTGGCGGTAATCTCGATTTGGCATAGGTGCGATTTCCCCATTGCATTTCTGTGATATGATGCTGGCATTCAGTTAATCCCATTCTATCATCAGGAGCCTGATTTGTGAGCGGAAACTACAATGCAGCCGAAATTGAAGTCTTAACCGGATTGGAACCGGTGCGCAAGCGCCCGGGAATGTATACCGATACGACGCGTCCCAACCATTTGGCGCAGGAAGTCATCGACAACAGTGTGGACGAAGCGCTGGCCGGATTTGCCAGCGAGATTACGGTGACGCATCACGCTGACGGCTCTATGAGTGTATTGGATAACGGTCGCGGTATGCCGGTGGATATCCATCCCGAAGAGGGTGTGCCGGGGGTGGAGGTCATTATGACCCGCCTGCATGCCGGCGGTAAGTTTTCCAATAAAGCCTACAAGTTTTCCGGCGGTCTGCACGGTGTAGGGATTTCGGTGGTGAATGCGCTCTCCAACCGAGTCGAAGTGCAGATTCGCCGTGATTCGAAATTGCACGCCATTGCCTTTGAAAACGGTGATGTCGCTTCACCGTTAGAAGTGATCGGCAAAGTCGGCAAAAAAAATACCGGCACACTGGTGCGCTTCTGGCCGGATGCACGCTTTTTCGATACCCCCAAATATGCGCTCGGCAAACTCAAATACCTGTTGCGCGCCAAGGCAGTGTTGGCGCCGGGGCTGAAGGTGACGTTTATTGACGAAACCTGTAATGAAACGACGGAATGGTATTTTGAGAACGGCCTGCAGGATTACCTTAACGAAGCGCTTGACGGTTTGGAACGTCTGCCGGATGAGGGCTTTGTGGGTGAGAGCCAGACCGACGACGAAGGGGTGGCCTGGGCGATTACCTGGCTGGTGGAACCGGCCGAAAACCTGATGGAAAGCTACGTCAACCTGATTCCGACACCGCAGGGCGGAACCCATGTGAACGGGTTGCGTGCCGGGGCGACGGATGCGGTGCGCGAGTTCTGCGAGTTCCGCAATCTGATTCCACGCGGTGTCAAAATCACGCCGGAGGATGTCTGGCAGAATGTGGCGTTTGTGCTGTCGGCTAAGGTGCATGAGCCGCAGTTTGCTGGGCAGACCAAAGAGCGTCTGTCGTCGCGCGAGTGTGTGCCTTTCATTTCAGGCGTGGTCAAGGATGCCTTGAGTCTGTGGCTGAACCAGCATACCGATGTGGCCGAAAAAATTGCCGAACTGGTGATCAATAACGCCAACCAGCGCAGCAAAAAAGCCAAAAAAGTCACGCGTAAAAAAATCACCAGCGGGCCTGCATTACCCGGCAAGCTGGCCGACTGTACCGAATCGGATTTGAGTTTGACCGAACTGTTTCTGGTGGAAGGGGATTCTGCCGGCGGTTCGGCCAAACAGGCGCGCGACAAAAACTATCAGGCGATTATGCCGTTGCGCGGCAAAATACTGAATACGTGGGAGGTGGAGTCGGGTGATGTGCTGGCGTCGCAGGAGATTCACGATATCAGTGTGGCGATCGGCGTTGATCCTGGCTCTGAAGATTTGAGCGGGCTGCGTTACGGCAAGATCTGTATTCTGGCCGACGCAGACTCCGACGGTGCGCATATCGCCACGTTGATTTGCGCCCTGTTTGTGCGTCATTTCCCGCGCCTGGTCGAGGCGGGGCATATTTATGTGGCGATGCCGCCTTTGTACCGTGTTGATGTCGGCAAGCAGGTGTTTTACGCGCTGGACGAGTTTGAACGCCAGGGCGTGCTGGACCGCATTGCTGCCGAAAAGCTACCGGGCAAGGTGCAGGTGACGCGTTTTAAAGGCTTGGGCGAGATGAATCCGTTGCAGTTGCGTGAAACCACCATGATGCCGGAAACGCGCCGCCTGATTCAGTTGCAATTGGATAGCCAGCAACAACATGACCACGAGGTCATGGATATGCTCTTGAATAAAAAACGCGCCTCAGACCGCAAGGTTTGGTTGGAAAACAAGGGCGATCTGGCCGAGCTTTAAATAGTGTTGAATTGATGATGAAGCGGATTAAAAGGTTGTTTATAGTGTCAGTGCTGTTACTGTCACACGCTGCTTGGGCGGAAACGCGAAGCGAACAGGTAAGTGGGGATTACCATCTTACGCTGTATCAAGATGTGCAGGGCAGTGTCGAAGGATTGGAGCTGTTTACCAAACAAGCCGATCAGGACGTCTTCTTTGGGGTAAGTTGCAATGCGATCAATCCTTTTCCGATGCTGCAAATTCTGTTGTTTAATGAGGCGATTATTTCCGAAAGTCCGCGTTTGCTGACGTTAAGTTATCGAATTGACGGGGCGGAGGATGCGAACGTCCAGCCTGTGCAAGGCGTTCTTCAGGCCCGTGTGAATTATGAGGAAATCTCCAATAAGGTACGTTTGGAGTTGAAGCCGGAACACTTTGCCTCGATGGCGGCGATGAAACGGGGCTATCAGGATTGGCTGCTGGCGTTAAAAGCGGGTAAGGAAGTGGTCTTTAGCTTAAGCCATGCGTCATTTGGCCAAAAGCGCTACGCTTTTTCGTTGCGCGGTTTTCAGGCGTTGATCGCGCCGTACGAAGAGGTGTGTTACTAAGCCCGATTGGTAAGAGGCCTTGCGTGAGAATGTGGCGAGTTTAAGAGTACTCTTTTTTATTCAGTCGGCTTAGTCTGTTTTTGTAATCGATAAAATCTTCCAGTGCCGCTTGATCTTCATCGTTGAGTTTGTGGAATGTAATCGTCAGATAGACCTGGTCGCCGGTATTGTGGCGATGGGTGACTTTGCCCAGCAGGTGAAATACGCGGAAAGTGCCGAGTGCCGGCAGTTCAAATTCCGCTTCCAACTCGGTGCCTTCGCGTGCGCCGCGGTTGACAATGACACCAACACCTTTAAGTGACAGGTCGACCAACTCCCCTTCTGCCTGGCCGTTGCGGCCGTGGACAATCACCTTGCGGCTGGTTTTAACCCGGCTATCAAGCTGCGCTTCAATGTCCATGATTATTCGACCGATTCCGCGTTGTTGGCGTAGTGTCCGATCACCAGACTCTGGTGCGGGCTCAGTAACGAAAAGGCGATGCCTGTCAGAAAGCCTGTTCCGGAAGGGGTGACGTGAGTGGTCTCGGCGTCAATCACCAGTTCGATGTCATCGTCGTAAGCGGGTAGTGAAAACTTTATGCTAATGCGCTGTTGCGCTTGCAGGGCACGATCTAACAGAACGCCGGCGCCGAGTATCGACAGGTTTAATAGTGTGCCGTGCACTATTTCGTCGTCGTTGATCAGTAGTTCAACCGGGCGTTTGAGTGTCACGCGGTTTTTGGCTCGATGATGGAGTTCGGCGTTGTTCATGCTTGATATTCTCGGTTGGGCGAACGTTGACAGCCCGGGTTGCAGAATGAAGTGTGAAACAGGGATATTTTATACAAACTCTTGTGCAGGGGGTTAGTTTTAGCGGCGCTTTTATCGTGAAAGGTTACGAGGAACAACTCAGGGCAATGCCTTTTTGTGAGGCCAGTTGCGGTGCCTGATAATAACGTTGCGGCAGGGCCGGATGTTTTTCGTGGGGCGTGCGCAAAGCTTCGAATACCCGGCTAAACAAGCTGAAATCGCCGTTTTCAGCCGCTTCAATAACTTCCTGATTGATGTAGTTGCGCAACACGAATCGGGGCGTGTTTTGCAAAATGGTTTGCGCAATCTGCGAAGGGTCCTGTTCCAGCTGGCAGCGTAGCCGGTAACGTTCAAACCACAATCTCCAGGCTTTCGATTCGGGTGCCAATGGATGCCAAGACCCGGCCTGTTGAGTTTCTAAACTGGCCAATTCAAGGAAAAACTGCTGGAAGTCAATATCCGATTGATCCATTAGAATCAGCAGGTCGGCGACCAGTTCGCGGTCGTGCGGTTGCGGCTTCTGCAAACCGATTTTGGCACGCATTTTATCGAGATAGCGCTGATTATAGGTTTCCACATAACCGTTAATGGCATCTGCCAGAACGGCATCGCGTTTGTCCTCATCGAGTATCAGCGCAAAGGCCTGCGCAAACACCTGACAGTTCCACAGACCGATATTGGGTTGTTGACTGTAGGCGTAGCGTCCTTCGGTATCGGAGTGGTTGCAGATATGGTGGATTTTGAAGTCGTCCATGAAGGCATAGGGGCCGAAATCGAAGGTTTCAGCGGCAACGGACATATTGTCGGTATTGAGTACGCCGTGACAGAAACCGACCGACTGCCAGCCGGCAATGAGGTCAGCGGTGTTGCGGATAACGGTGTGCAGCAGTTCGGCATAGCGTTCCTGCGGGTCGAGGGCACGCAGTTCGGGATAGACGGTGTCGATGACATAATCCGCCAACTGTTGCATGCCGAGTTTATCGTTGCGTTCGGCCAGCCATTCAAAGTGGCCGAAACGCACGTGGGTTTTGGCTACGCGGATATAAGCGGCGCGCGGTTCGTAAGTTTCGCGGCGCACCGCCTCGCGGTTATGGCAGAGGGTCAGGCAGCGGGTGCTGGGAATGCCCAATGCATGCAAGGCTTCACCACCCAGGTATTCACGGATGGCCGAGCGCAATACCGCACGGCCGTCGCCACGACGTGAGTAAGGGGTCTGACCGGCGCCTTTCAAATGCAGATCCCACGGGCGTTGCTGCGCATCGATGGCCTGGCCGAGCAACAGCCCGCGGCCGTCGCCCAAATCGGGATTGTAATAGCCGAACTGATGGCCGGTATATTTTTGCGCCAAACTCGACAGGCCGGGTGGGAGTGTCTGCCCCGAGCTCATTTGCCGCAACGCTTCCTGCTCTAACCCGATATTGAGACTTGCCAGCAGTGGCTGGTTGGCATGCAGCAGTACGGCGTCGTGCAACGGCTCGGCGTTGACCCGGCTGTAGAAGTGGCTGGGCAATTCAAAGTAGCGATTGCAGAAGTTCATAGGTGTTGGGGGCAAGTAAAATAGCTTTTATTATAAGCGTTAGAGGGTTCTTAACCTAGTAATTTACTAGGTTAATTGGTACGCGCGCAGAGGCTTTTAGGGATTGATTGAGAGCTTTGCACGAGTGGGGCGCGAAATAAAAATGAGGAAAAAATTGGCTGGTTGAGGCGGAAAACGCAGCTAATAGCTCGCTATTAGCAAGTTT
>JACXUQ010000516.1 GCA_014763835.1 Thiotrichales bacterium | reverse complement strand
AACTTCCAGAACTTCCAACAAGAGATATTGAGCTTAAAGATATAGTTTTGTCATTTTTAAAGAGCGTTGAAAGAATAGAAGGAATTATAAGTATCGTTAAAACAAATGATACTATTTTTCAAAAAATGGCATTAGAATATTATGAAAAAATAACCATAGTTGAAATGGAAATGAGAAATGTTTTAAACTACATTTTAAATTATGATGATAGAAGAATAACAAGTGATTTATTTAAAGAATTTGGAATAAAAATCGCAGAAGACTTAAATGCAGAAAAAATAAAAAAGAACTATGAAAATGGTTTATTTTATATCCTTTTTAAAGATTATAAATCATTTTTAGATATTGAACCATTACATAGTAATGATATAGCAAAACTATTGCAAAATCCGCAAATTAATACTTTTGAAGAATTTAAATCAAAACTAAGAAAAAAAATAAATGAAGATAGACATTTGGATTTTTTAGCTTCAGTAGAAAATCAATTTTCACAACTTGATAATATAAGAAATTCTATTATGCATATTCATAGTTTATCTCAAGGCGAGATTAGAAGTTTTGAAAAAATTATGAATGATACTGATTTTGATAAAAGTTTATTAACTCTTATAAATGATTTCTGGATAAATGAACAAAATGAACTAAAGCAAAAAACTATTTTGAAAATTATAGATTTTGAGATAAAAAATATATTTGAAAATTCAACTTTTGAAGGAGAAAAACTAATCATCACACACGATTTTGGAGATGATATATTATCTGAATATGAAAGTTTAGAAGATTTACAAAATGATTTTATAGCTTATGGTAATGGTGTGTTAGAGATTGATTATAATTTAACAAGTGAAGATGAGGATAAAATAAAAGAAAAAGTTAAAGAATATTGGGAATTATCGGGATATAAGGGTCAGGTGAACGTAATCGCAGGAGTGATTAGATAATATCATCCAAAAACTTATCCAACTTTTCAATATCCTGTTCTGCTAAAGAACCCAATCTATGTATTA
>JACXUQ010000515.1 GCA_014763835.1 Thiotrichales bacterium | reverse complement strand
CCATCTCGTGCAAAGCTCTCTTTAAATTACTTTTTAAGTTGGCGCATTTTCTGCTAACCTTTCGTTATCTAAAAACCCATGCAGAAACCAACCTGTAAAATCATACTGGTGGACATTCGGCCCGCCTAGCTAAGACGAGAAAGTGAGTTGCAATGAAAAACGATCAACGTTCATTTTTTAGAATCGATGTAATGCTGCCCTGCAGCTATCGAATAGTACCTCAGGATGCCGTCGAACAAACCCCGCTTCCTAGCAGTCCCGATTCTAAGTATATTGAAGAATATTTTATGCAGAATTTGGCGGAACTGGACACGCAGATCAACGAGGTAATTGCCCAGATCAATGTTAAAAGTTCCTTGCTTGCGGCCGCCTTGACCGCCATGAACAGCAAAATCAACTTTATGATGCAGACTATCGACGCCAATCAGCTATCGCGTGCGATTCCTCAACGATTGGTGAATTTAAGCGGTGGTGGTATCTCCTTCACCATTAATGAGACGATTAATCCCACCGATAAAATAGACCTGCTGTTCAAACCGCTGGAAGACGAAGCCCCTGTTTTGGTGCGTTGCGATCTCGTCAATATCACGCCGATTGTCGACGAAGAAAACACCTACAGAGTTTCCCTAAGCTATACACACCTGTCAGAAGAGGATCGACGCAAGGTGCTCTTCTTTATTCAATCGAAAGAGATTGAATATGCCCAGATTGAACGCAAAAAAAATCAGGATATTGACTAAAATCGGCTAGCACGTTTGACCGGCATTTTTCAGCAAATTCCTCCATAAAAAACCCCGCAATTGCGGGGTTCATTTTGAGTCTAATATTGATAATTGCATAAGCCAATCGGAGACATTCGCTTACTGCAATCCCAGGAGGTCTAAGGAAAACTGTAACGGTTATCCTGCTTGCCGCCCTGTTTCTTGTCGTTCATTTCTTTGACGATGCTTTCAACCTGTTTTTGCAGACTGTCCACTTCTTCGAGTTTTTTATCGACCTTGTTTTCATA
>JACXUQ010000514.1 GCA_014763835.1 Thiotrichales bacterium | reverse complement strand
ACTGCGACACAGGCGGCGGCATTAAGCGCATTATGCTTGCCCAAAAGCGGCATTGTAACCGTTTGCAACTGCCCTTTCACAGACAATTCAAAACGACTCATTTCGCTGTCGGCGGTATAGCTCAGCAAACGCACATCGGCGCTTTCCGCTTCGCCAAAACACAGGCTGTGCTCCACCCTCAAACGGGCGATTTCCGCCTGCCAATAATCAAACCCCGGGGAATCGGTATTTAGTATCGCCCACCCGCCGGCATGCAGACGGTTCAAACCCAGAAAAATCTCACCTTTGGTTTCAATCACGCCTTGCAGCGAACCGAACCCTTCCAGATGCGCGCCCGACGCATTGTTAAGCAACGCAATATCTGGCTCGGCCAGCAAGGTCAGGTATTCGATCTCTTTGAGATGGTTGGCCCCCATCTCGATAATCGCAAACTCATGTTCCGGGCGTAAATTCAGCAATGTCCGCGGCACGCCAAAATCGTTATTGAGATTACCTTCCGTCGCCAAGGTATTACCGACATTGGAAAACAGATTCAACAGCATCGCCTTGGTGGTGGTTTTGCCGTTGCTGCCGGTCACGGCGACAAGTTTTTTCAACGGCATCTGGCGACGGTGCCAACGGGCAAACTGTCCCAGCGCCAAACGGGTATCTTCCACCAGAATGGCCGGCACGGCACACGCCACCGGTTGCGACACCAAAACCGCCGCGGCACCTTGTTTAACGGCCTCACCGACAAACGCATGGCCATCAAAACGCTCACCCTTGATGGCGATATACAAATCACCCGGCTGAATGTTGCGGCTATCGGTGCTTACGCCATAAAAACGCACCACTGTCTCGCTGAAAGGCCCCAGCCATTCGCCCTGCACACTCTCCTGCAGCTGCGTCAGCTCCCAGCTGAACCCTACATTCTGAACACTTTCTTGCACCTTGAGTTGCTGTTCCATCCGATTAACCTGCTGTTCCGGCGACAAACCGCCCTGCATATTACTCATTTACGTTCACTCAGC
>JACXUQ010000077.1 GCA_014763835.1 Thiotrichales bacterium | reverse complement strand
CACTCTATAACACCTTGTCCTGCAAAGTGCGCTGAGCCTCTGCAAGCCTTAACTAGGCCATCCCAGATTTGGCTCTGCCAGCCGTTTAGGCGGCACGCAGAGCCTTTTTTAAAGGTTTCTTGCGTGGGAATTCAACGCCCGCTCCGCCAGATCATAACCTAGCCGGATCATCGGCAGCACCAGGCTAAACTCAAGCATCCCGCAGGCGTTGCGCGGAATCTCAATCACCACATCCGGCGGATAGGCTGCCAGTTTCGAGCGGGCGATGCTGTTTTGCATGCTGTCGAACGCCTGGTTGCTGATTTCGTAAACATCCCAGACAAATGGCGCTTCTTGCGTTTCACTGCCGGCAAAATGCGCTTTGATATTCGCGAGTAACTCCCCCAAACTCTCCAGCCAGGCGGGTTGCGGCTCTTGCGGTTCGCTCAGTTGCAGGGTTTTATCGACCTTGCCGCCGAGATTGACGGCAATCGTCAGGTCGGTGCGGTCGCCGAAGGTGGGGGCGATGGGTACCGGGTTGAGCACGCCGCCGTCAATCAGCGTCATGCCGTGGTGCTGGTGTGGCGTGAAAATCATCGGCAGGGCGAGGGAGGCGCGTATCGCTTCCAGCAGCGAGCCGCGTTGCAGCCAGACCTCTTTTTCGTGTTCGATATCGGTGGCCACCGCAGTGAATTTGATCGGCAGGTTTTCGATATCCGGATTACCGATCATCTCCTTGAGTACCGAGAAGAGTTTGTCGCCTTTGATCAGGCCGGTGCGATCCCAGGCGAGATCAAGCAGGGCGAGGATATCGGTTTGGGTGAGCTGTTTGAACCACGCCTCGAAGGCGTCGAGTTTGCCGGCGGCGTAGACGCCGCCCACCAGCGCCCCCATCGAGCAGCCCGAGATGGAGTCGATTCGGTAGCCATGCTCCTCCAGCCAGCGGATCACGCCGATATGCGCCAAGCCGCGGCCGCCGCCGCTGCCGAGAATCAGGGAGACGCTTTTGCGGTTATCCGTGCCCATGGTCGTCGCCGATGTCTTTAGGCGCCGGTTAGGGCTTGGCTGACAATGGTTTGCGCTTCCTGCACAATCTGCTGCAGGTGAGCCTCACCTTTAAAGCTTTCGGCGTAGATTTTGTAAATCTCTTCGGTGCCGGACGGACGTGCCGCAAACCAGCCGTTTGCGGTGGTGATCTTCAAGCCGCCGATCGCCGCGCCGTTGCCCGGGGCGTGGGTCAGTTTGGCGGTGATTTTCTCGCCCGCCAGGGTGTCGGCTTTCACCATCTCCGGCGAGAGGTTGCTCAAAACGGCTTTTTCCTCGCGGCTTGCCGGCGCGTCAATGCGCGTGTAAAGCGGATTGCCGAATTGTTCGGTCAGCTCCTGATAACGCACGCCGGGGTCTTTGCCGGTCACTGCGGTGATTTCTGCGGCCAGCAGGTTCATGATAATGCCGTCTTTGTCGGTGCTCCAGGCACTGCCGTCCATGCAGAGGAAAGAGGCGCCGGCCGACTCTTCGCCGCCAAAGCCGAAGCTGCCGGTTTGCAAGCCGTCCACAAACCATTTGAAGCCGACCGGTACTTCGTTCAGATTGAGGTGGTGCGCGGCGGCGACGCGGTCGATCATCGAGCTGGAGACCAGTGTTTTGCCGACGGCGGCGTTTTGCGGCCAGTCGGGGCGATGGGTAAAGAGGTAGTCAATCGCCACCGCCAGATAGTGGTTGGGATTCATCAAGCCCATCGATTGGGTGACAATGCCGTGACGGTCGACGTCGGGGTCGTTGCCGAAGGCCAGATCGTAGTTGTCCTTGAGTTCAATCAGCCCCGCCATGGCATAGGGCGATGAGCAGTCCATGCGGATTTTACCGTCCTTGTCGACATGCATAAAACCGAAAGTCGGGTCGACCTGTTTATTCACCACTTCCAGATTCAAACCGTAATGTTCGGCGATCGGTTGCCAGTAATCGACAGCCGCGCCGCCCATTGGGTCAACCGCGAGTTTCAGACCGGCGTCTTTGATAGCCTGCATATTGATCACTTTATGCAGATTTTCCACATAGGGGGTGATCAGGTCGGTCGGTGTGACGCAGCCGGACGCCATTGCCTGCGCCAGCGGCAAACGTTTGACCTCTTTGAGGCCGTTTAGCAGGATCGCATTGGCGCGGTTTTGAATCCACCGGGTCGCGTCGGTATCCGCCGGGCCGCCGTTGGGCGGGTTGTATTTGAAACCGCCATCCTGCGGCGGATTGTGCGACGGGGTGATAATCACGCCATCGGCAAAACCGCCCTGACGGCCGGCGTTGTAACTCAAGATGGCGTTGGACACCACCGGTGTCGGCGTGTAGCGGCCGTTGGACTGGATGAGCACGTTAATGTTATTGGCGGCAAAGACCTCGATCGCCGTGGCGTGCGCCGCTTCCGACAGGGCGTGGGTGTCCATGCCGATAAACAGCGGGCCGACGATGTTCTGCAAACGACGGTATTCGACGATCGCCTGACAGATGGCGGCGATATGGTTTTCGTTAAAGGTGGTTTTGCTGGAACTGCCGCGATGTCCGGAGGTACCGAAACTGACCGCCTGTTCCGGCAGGCTGGCGTCGGGTTTCAGATGGTAGTAATCCGCCATCAGTTTGGGGATGTTTTCCAGCAGCGTTGCAGGGGCTTTTTGTCCGGCATAAGGAGAGATAGCCATAAGTCACACACCTTTATAATTCGTGCCTTCAAGAGGCAAATGCGTCGATTGATCGAAACCAGATGACCTTCGATTATATCGGGGAATAATGTCACTGTGGCTAAAAAATAAACTCAACAGGCCGGGTGTTGGTGACGCGTTAAATTAGCCGTTTTATTCTCCCGCTTGTGGATGTCATTTGCATGACCGCTTGCTATAATAACCGGCTATGATGAATATTATGACGCGTGTTAGGTTCTTGAAAAGCCGCCTTTTTTTAGCGGTTTTTCTGCTGTCGCTGTTTGTCTCTGCACAGACGGCGGCATTGCTGCATGCTGAAATTCATCCGTTCCATCATCATACCGCCGAGTGTGATCTGCTCGATCAGCTGGCACAGCCGGTTCAGGCGGCCAGTGATGCGGTTGCACCGCTGGTCACGCAGTGGCGTGCGCAGCTGGCTGCCATTGCGCCGATTGCCACCCCTGTCTTGGTCGCTGTCGTTCCCTATTACGGACGCGCCCCGCCCTTTTCCGCTTAAAACAAACCTCTAAATTTAAATTTGTTTTAACAGGAAAATACCATGCGATTAACCAAACTTGCGGCTGCCTTGTGGGCGGCCGGTGGTGTGCTGTCTGCGCACGCCCAAACTTCAACCGATTCAACCACTTCTCTGGACGCCGTGACTGTTTCGGCCTCTCCGATTCATGAGCATGACGCCTTTGATGTGCCTTCGCAGGTCGATGTGTTGGGCGGCCAGGACAAAATGCAGCGCGACAGCGGCTCCTTGGGCGAGATGCTCGAATCCATGCCGGGCGTCAACAATATGAGCGCCGGCACCCAGTCGGGCAAGCCGGTGATCCGCGGCTTGACCGGCAACCGCGTCAAGGTCTTGTCCAACGGCCAGAATACCGATTATCAAGCCTACGGCACACGCCACTTGCCGAATACCGATCCGTATCTGGCGGATCGCGTCGAGGTGATTCGCGGGCCGCAAAGCGTGCTGTATGGTTCCGAGGCGATGGGCGGTGTGGTCAACGTGTTGCAGGCACCGATTCCTTACGGTGAGGATACCCACGGCGAACTGGCGAGCGAATACAATACCAATAACCGTGAGACGCAATTTGGCGTAAAAATGGGAGCCGGTTCAGAAAAGTTCGGGGTGACGGCCGGTTATTCGGTGCGTGAGGCCGATAATTTTACCGTGCCTAACGCCGCTTCCAGCCAGGGAGCGACGCCTTCCAGTGCGGTGAGCGATAAACCGTTGTTTGTCGGCGAAGTGCCGTTTACCAATTTCGAGAACCGTTCCGGCACAGTCGGCGTGGGTTATCGCGATGACTGGGGTAAGGTCGAGTTGCGTCATACCCAGTGGATTTCACATCAGAATTATCTGGGCATTGAGGCCGCCAACAGCACGTCCGAATACGAGGCGCTGGCTGCCGGACAGAAATTGCAGAATGATGAAACGCAGTTGAGCGCTGAGTTCTATCTGAATGATGACTGGACCCTGAAACCGAGCTGGACGCATACCCGCAATGCGCGTGAGGCATCGCACGATTTGCCGTTTGAAACCATGGCGGAAGACGAAGGCACTGAAGAGTATCTGGATTTGGTGGTGCAGCGCGACGATATTAAATTGGCGTTGCAACATCCGGCCATCGGCCCGTTTGAAGGCGAGATCGGCGTTGAGTTGGGCGAGGTGCAACAAACGCTGCGTTCCGGTCACCTGACACCGTCGGCCGACGAGAGCAAACGCGCTATCTATGTGTTTGAAGAGGCGGATCTCGACAAGTGGCTGGTGCAGTTGGGGGCGCGTTACGATACCCATACGGTCAAAGCGCCTTTGAATGCCGAGAATGAACATTTCTGGGATGAAATGGGGGTGTTTGACGCCACCAACAATCAGCGTGATTTTGATGTCTTTACCGGTTCGGCCGGAGCGACCTACCGTTTCAGTGACAAGCTGAGTCTGGCGGCGAATATGGCGACCGGCTTCCGTGCGCCGAGCATTTTTGAGTTGTATGCGGCGGGCGAGCACGGCGGCGTGCAGGCGTTCCAGTTAGGTAACCCGGATTTGAAGGCGGAAACCTCGTTGAATACCGATTTGTCGTTGCGCTGGCAGGATCAATCTACGCAGATGGCAGCGACGGTTTACCAGAATTGGATTCATAACTATATCTATCTGGCGAATACCGGATTCTATCGCGCCAAAGAAGGCGCGCCTAATGAAGGTCAGCAAGTGGCGTCTACCGCACCCGGTGCGATTCCCGAAATGCAGGCCGAGCAGACCGATGCCGAAATCCGTGGTTTGGAGTTGAGTGTGGCGCAGCAGTTTGATGCCAACTGGTCGGCGGATGCGGCGTTGGAGATCATCGATGGACGCGATGTCAGCAACCATCAGGCGCTGCCGTTGATTCCGGCGAATAATCTGGCGCTGAACGGCCACTACCGTTTTGAAGATGCCGGCAGTATGAAAAATCAGAAGGTGAGTCTGGGCGTGCGACTGGTGGATAAGAAGAAGATTGCCGGTCTGTACGAGCCCTTCTCTCAGTTTGACAATCTGCCAATCGGCACCGGTTCGACCGATGCCTACGCGGTGTGGAACCTGAGCTATGCGGTGGATGTGAAGCTGGATGCCAATACCCTTAAACTAGGTGCGGCGGTGGAGAACCTGTTCGACACGGCCTATGTGGACTTCCTCAACACCTACAAAGGCTATACTTTGAATCCGGGGCGCAACTTTAAGTTGATGGCGCGTCTGGACTTCTAACCCGGCCTGTTCACTTTTTTGAGGCGTTTTCCAAGCGCTTCATTTCCTTGCAGCGTCTGTCGCCCCGGGGTGGCAGACGCTTTTTTATTTACACGTAGCAAATACGTCATATAACCCATTTGTATAGCCTATCTGGCAACAAGGGGTTTCTATGTATGGGCTACGTTATTTTTGCTAAGATCGATGTTATCTCATGGCCTTACAGGTGGTGTATGCTCCCGTTATTTTCTCAACTTCCTCCCGCCGATTATTACGCGCGGCGCACCGCCCTTTTTTTGAAGTATCAGGCCAGTCTGGCCGCTCTGGCCATTACCCCGATGGCCATCTGGCGCTTCAGCCTGGGGCAGACCGTGCACGGTATTGTCGATGTGCTGATTGTCCTGTTTTTGCTGCTGCTCAGTTGGCTCGCCACCCGAGGCTTGGCGATTCGGGCAATCGCCTGGCTGGCATCGTTTATTTATATGGCCGGTGCCTGGTATGTGGTTTACGCCTTTGGCATTTCTACGCTTCTATGGGCCTTTCCGGCGGGGGTGGCGATGCACTTTATTCTGCCGGACAAAGAGGCTTTGTTTGCCAACGCCTTGCTGCTGTTCGGGGTGTTGTTGGTGGGGGGTCAAGATCGACGTCATGACGCTGACCATTTTTGCTTTGACCTATAGTCTGGTGGCGGTATTTGCGTGGCAGTTTTCCAGCCGTTTGCGGGCCGATAATCTGCTGTTGCAGCGTTTCGCCCATTTGGATCCGCTGACCGGCGTGGGCAACCGGCGGGCGCTGGACGTGCGTGTGGCCCAGTTGATTGCGCATCGCGACGAAAAATGCCAGCCGTCCTGTGCGATGTTGATGGTGGATATCGATCATTTTAAAAAGATCAACGATAATCACGGCCACGAGGTCGGTGACGGCGCCTTGCAGAAGCTGGTGGGTTATCTGCGCGATCATTGCGATCCGCAAACCGAAATCTACCGTTTCGGCGGCGAGGAATTTTGTATCCTCACGGCTAAAACGCTGGAAGAGGCACATCATTTGGCGGAAGTCTTGCGTCAGGCGGTGGAGCGGGGAACACAGGCGGAAGAGCATCCGTTGACGATTTCCATCGGTGTGGCCTTGCTGCAACCCGGGCAGAGCGCATCGGACTGGTTTAAAAGCGCCGATGAAG
>JACXUQ010000513.1 GCA_014763835.1 Thiotrichales bacterium | reverse complement strand
CAGCCTCACCTGCTTATTCGCCTCAATCGGCTCGACAAACGTCGGTGTCACCAAAATGGCTAGTTCTGTCTGGTCTTTTTCATAACTGGTTGAACGGAATAGCGCCCCTAAAATCGGAATATCCCCCAACAGCGGGATTTTGTTGACATTCGAGCTGATATTGTCTTGAAGCAGCCCCCCAATCACAAAGCTCTGACCATCCGCCAGGGTAATCGTGGTGGCCGCCTTGCGTGAACGGAAACCGGGAACTTCAATCCCCCCTGTCGCCACCCCGGCATAAGGATCGATATTGCTGACCTCTGGGGCGACCGTCATCTGAATCTCGCCAGACTCGGTAATAATCGGACTGAATTTGAGACGCACACCAAACTCTTTATATTCCACAGTGATCGTGTTTTGGTTTTGTGCCACCGGAATCGGCACCTCTCCACCTACCAGAAACTCGGCTGTTTCACCTGCCTGCACAACCAGTTCCGGCTTGGCCAAAACACGGGCCAGATTATTTCCCTCCAGAATCGACAGAACACCAAACAAATTGCCTTCACGCGGATTAATACCGATTTGGAAACCATCTGAATGAGGGAAGACCATACCTGCCGGCGTGCCTGCAGTCACCTGGTCCACATTTAGTAAAAAGCTCGCTGCCGTACCCAGATTACCCGGTGGAAAAATGCCATAGCGGTCTTTCTTATCTCGCGCCGCAATCCCGCTTCTAAATGGATTGCCCTTCACCACCTCAGCGATGCGCACCGACAATTTCACCTGCTGCGGTCCGGTGACTTTAATCATATTGACCACACTCAGGCCCAACGCCGAAACCACCGATTGAATGCGTTTTTTCTGCGCCTTGTTAGGCACCTCTCCGCTCAACAAAACCATATAGTTGCCGGCCAACGGCTGTGCCTGATTTGAACCCGCGACCTCTTCGCTCTGCAGCACCTCTTTATCCTGACGCTTACTCGTTTTTACAGCGGCATCGTTATCAATCTGCGTACCAATCTCATCCACTTCACGGCG
>JACXUQ010000076.1 GCA_014763835.1 Thiotrichales bacterium | reverse complement strand
ATAGAAGTCGTTACCTTCACGAGTACGCTCACCTACACCAGCAAATACTGAGTAACCTGAGTGCTCGATCGCGATGTTACGGATCAATTCCATCATGTTAACGGTTTTACCTACACCGGCACCACCGAACAGACCAACTTTACCACCCTTAGCGAATGGGCAGATCAAGTCGATAACTTTAACACCTGTTTCCAACAATTCCTGAGAAGCAGCCAACTCGTCAAAAGCTGGCGCTGCACGGTGAATTGTGCTCTTTTGTTCTGCTTCAACTGGGCCTGCGTTATCAATGGCGTTACCTAGAACGTCAAAGATACGACCCAATGTTGCTTTACCAACTGGAACGGAGATCGCTTCACCAGTGTTGCGAACAGCCATACCACGCTTCAAACCATCAGACGCACCCATCGCGATCGCTCGAACGGCGTTGTCACCGATTTGTTGTTGAACTTCTAGAGTCAGATCTAGTTCATCAACACGTAGCGCGTCATAGATTTTTGGTAAAGCAGCACCTTTAAATTCGACGTCGATAACCGGGCCGATAATTTGTACTATTTTTCCACTCATAATCTTTAACCTTTTATTGAAACTTCAAACTTAAACGGCTGATGAACCGGCAACAATTTCCGACAACTCTTGCGTGATTGCTGCTTGTCGAGCTTTGTTGTAAGACAATTTAAGTTCTTTAATCATCTCACCCGCGTTGTCCGTCGCGTTTTTCATTGCCATCATACGAGCGCCTTGCTCACATGCTGCATTCTCAACGACCGAACCGTACACCACGCTCTCAACATAACGACGCATCAGAAGATCCAACGCTGTCTTGGCATCAGGCTCATACAAGTAATCCCAATGCGTTTCTGATTTCGCTTCAGCTTCAAGAGGAACGATTTTCTGGACAGTTGGGTTTTGTGCCATTGTGTTCACAAACTCGTTAGAAGCCAGATAGACTTCATCGATTTGACCCGCATCAAACTTGTCCAGGACAACCTTGATGGTACCAACCAGATCCTCGATGTGAGGGGTATCACCCAAATCGGAAACCGCTGCAACCACATTACCACCGTAAGAACGGAAGAACGTTTTTGCTTTGTTACCGATCAGTGCAAGTTCTACCTCAACACCCTGCTCTTTCCACTGCTTAAGCATTGGTAAAGCTTTACGGAATAAGTTTGAGTTTAAACCACCACATAGACCTCGATCAGAAGAGACCATGATCAAACCAACACGTTTAACCTTGTCACGTGTCTGAGTATAAGGATGCTTATACTCAGGATGTGCACCGGCAACGTGAGAGATCACTCTCTTCACTTTTTCGACGTATGGCTTAGTGGCTTCCATGCGGGCTTGCGCACGACGCATTTTGGAAGCCGCCACCATTTCCATGGCTTTGGTGATTTTCTTGGTATTCGTTACGGACGCGATTTTCGCCCGTATTTCTTTACTACCGCCTGCCATGGCCTACCCCTTATATTAGTAAACGCCGTTCGCTTTGAATTCTTCGATGCACGCTTTTACGCCTGCAACGATTTCATCATTCCAGTCGCCTTTTTGGTTAATTTTAGCGGCCAGATCAGCATGTTGGCTGTTCAGGTAGGCATGTACACCTGCTTCAAACGCAAGCACCTTGTCTACTTCGATATCGTCAAGGTAACCTTCGTTAGCAGCATACAAAGAAACTGCCATTTCAGCGATAGTCAGAGGTGCATATTGGTTCTGCTTCATCAACTCAGTAACACGCTTACCACGTTCTAGCTGTGCTTTAGTTGCAGCATCCAAGTCAGATGCGAACTGAGCAAATGCAGCCAATTCACGGTATTGTGCCAAGTCAAGACGGATACCACCACCCAGTTTCTTGATCGCTTTAGTTTGCGCAGCACCACCAACACGTGATACAGACAAACCAGCGTTAACTGCAGGACGGATACCTTGAGAGAACAAACCTGTTTCAAGGAAGATCTGACCGTCAGTGATCGAGATTACGTTGGTAGGTACGAATGCAGAAACGTCGCCTGCTTGAGTTTCAATAATTGGCAGAGCAGTCAAAGAACCAGTCTTACCTTTTACTTCACCGTTAGTGAAACGCTCAACATAGTCTTCGTTTACGCGAGCAGCACGCTCTAGTAGACGTGAATGTAGATAGAATACGTCACCAGGGAAAGCTTCACGTCCTGGAGGACGGCGTAGCAGCAATGAGATTTGACGGTAAGCTTGCGCTTGTTTAGTCAAATCATCATAAATGATCAACGCGTCTTCACCGCGGTCACGGTAGTATTCACCCATCGCACAACCAGCATAAGCCGCCATGTATTGCAATGCAGCAGGATCAGAAGCGTTAGCCGCAACGATCACTGTGTTTTCCATTGCACCCATTTCTTCCAACTTACGACGTACGTTGTTAACAGTAGATGCTTTTTGACCCATCGCTACGTATATGCATTTCACACCAGTATTCTTCTGTGAAATGATCGCGTCGATTGCGATAGCAGTCTTACCAGTCTGACGGTCACCGATAATCAACTCACGCTGACCACGACCAACTGGAATCATCGAGTCGATAGACTTGATACCAGTCATCATTGGTTGGTCAACTGATTTACGATCGATAACGCCAGGCGCGATACGCTCGATAGGTGAAGTGATCTTAGCGTTGATTGGACCTTTACCGTCGATTGGACGACCTAGACCGTCAACCACGCGACCCATCATTTCTGGACCGACTGGAACTTCCAGGATGCGGCCAGTACAAGTTACTTTATCACCTTCAGAGATGTGCTCGTATTCACCAAGAATTACCACACCAACAGAATCACGCTCAAGGTTAAGCGCCATACCGAAAGTGTTGTCGTCGAATTGAACCATCTCACCATACATTACATCTGACACGCCGTGAATAAGCGCGATACCGTCAGCGATGCTAACGACCGTACCTTCACTGCCAGACTCTGCAGCACCAGAAAAACCAGCGATGCGGTCTTTGATTAGGGTACTGATTTCAGAGGCATTCAATTGCATGTGTGTTCCTCTCCATTATTGGGCGATTGCTGCGCCAAGTTTGTTTAGTTGGGAAACGGCTGAGCCATCAATTGCCCAGTCACCGACTTTAATTTTGATTCCTGCGAGTAGAGTAGTATCCATTTCATAGGTAATCTCTACATCAGCATCAAACTTAGCATTTAAAGCAGCACTTAATTTGTTCTTCTGCTCGTCCGTCGCTTCAAAGGCTGTCATTACGGTCGCTCTGATACGTTTTTCATCAGCCGCTTTCAAATCTTCGAAGATTTCAGCAACTGCTGGCAACGCAGCAAAACGCTTGTTTTCAGCCATGACAGTCAGAAGGTTTTTACCTTCGTTAGTCAGATTAGCGCCCATAACCGATGCAAAAACATCCATTACGTTTGCATCGCTGTAGGCTGGATTAGCAATCATAGCCTGCATCGCAGCATCAGCAGCGATAGCACCAAGATTTGCCAATTCATCTGACCAGGCTGCCAGCGTGTTTTTTTCTTTTGCTAAGGCAAAAACAGCTTCAGCGTACGGTCTTGCAATTGTCATTAATTCTGCCATAGAAGTATTCCTTAGATTGATTTAACTAAGGTGTCAAGCATGTCATTGTGTACTGCCGCATCAACTTCTTTCTTAAGAATTTTTTCTGCACCAGTCACAACCAAAGAAGCCACTTCTTTACGAAGATCTTCTCTTGCACGACTAACTTCTTGCGCAATTTCTGCTTGGGCGGCAGCTTTGATTCGGTCAGCTTCTTCGTTAGCTTTTACTTTCGCATCTTCTACGATTTCAGAACCACGCTTTTCAGCCTGACTTAGAATGTTTTGAGCTTGAGCTTTAGCGTCTTTCAGGACTTCTTTAGCCTTTTGTTCGGCCAACTCAAGTTCATGCTTACCTTTCTCAGCGGCAGAAAGACCGTCAGCGATTTTCTTCTGACGTTCTTCCATAAGCTTTGACAGCGGCCCCCACAGCACTTTGTTCACAAACCAAACCAATAGCACAAAAGCAATGATTTGGATGAGAAGCGTTGCATTAATACTCACGGTGGTTACCTCGCCATTCGTTAACTAAAAAATTAGATTACGGTTTATTAAGCCCTAGGGATTAAGCACCCAAAGCAGCTTTCATAGCACCGACGAATGGGTTAGCGAACAAGAACCACATAGCGAAAGCTAGGATGATGAATGGGAAAGATTCCATCAAACCAGCGAAGATGAACATGTTAGTCATCAATGCAGGACGCATTTCAGGCTGACGAGCAATACCTTCCAATGTTTTAGAACAGATCAGACCCCAACCAATAGCTGAACCCAGACCAGCAGCAGCCAAAATTACGCCTACACCAATAGCAGTTGCAGAGTAGATATCAGCAATCATGTTAGCAGTTACTTCCATCGACTTTCTCCTAAAGTTTTACAAGTTAAAAATAAAAAAAGTAAAGTTAAAAAAGCTTTTTACTTCCGATCCCTTTTGAGAAACCTTAAGTAGGTGCGCTTAAACCTTTTTGGCAACCTGTTCAGCATCTTCATTTCAGAAACTCAACAGGCCACCTATCCTTTTATTGTTTATTCGGCGTGGCTTAGTGACCTTCGTCGTGAGCCATGCCCAGATAAACAATTGTAAGCACCATAAAGATAAAGGCTTGCAGCGTGATTACCAACAAGTGGAAGATCAACCAGCCCAGATCCAACAGGACTTGTAGAGGTGCCCAGAATAGCGCAGCGGCACCCACTGCTAAAGTTCCACCAATCAAAGCGATCAGTAGGAATACCAACTCACCTGCGAACATGTTACCGAACAAACGCAGAGCAAGAGAAAGTGGCTTGGAAACTTCTTCGATCAATGTCATCACAATGTTGACTGGCACTAAGAACTTACCGAATGGGTGGAACAGGAACATTTTGATGAAACCGCCCAACCCTTTAATTTTGACGTTGTAATACATGATCAATGCAAACACTGTAAACGCCATTGCCAAAGTGGTGTTCAAGTCGGTTGTTGGAACGATTTTCAAATAAGCATGAGAATCACCGGTCACCAACTGATACAGATAAGGAATCAGATCCACAGGGATCAAATCCATGAAGTTCATCAACCAGACCCAAATAAAGATCGTCAACGCCAATGGAGCGATCAACGGGTTATGGCCTGGGAAGGCGTCGCGCACGTTAGTAGACACAAAGTCTAGAATGGATTCCACAAAATTCTGGAATCCGCCAGGGGTACCGGCTTGCAGGCTTTTGCCCATACGTGCCGCTGTCAAAACGATCAGCGCACCCAGCAAAAAGCTAATTACAATTGTATCCATGTTAAAGGTCCAGAAACCTTCACCAATGGTATTGTTGGTCAAGTGGTGTTGGATATACTCGACCGTTCCCATCTTCTCAGCACTCAAGGGTCTACTCCTTAGTCAGTCAAACGACGCTTACCTTTAAGATTGAACATCTGCCCGAGCTGCATCACTACAAAGGTCAGCACCACCGGCATCGGCTCAAAATTAAAGAGCGACAGCCCCAAAACAAACAACACAGCCAGCAGGACAAACCTGACGACTGCACTCATATATAAAACTAAAATTCCAGTTTTCGGATTTTCTGCGGCCTTCTCGTTGGCTTTTTTAAATGTAAAACCCAACATAAGCACATTCATCATGCCGACAAACAAACCATAAACGGCAGAAACCCACTGACCTTGGGTTGCAAAAATGGCGACCATGATCAAACCCAGCAACCCTTGAACTTTCAACGGTTGGTTAAGATTTTTGATCATCTTTACGCTCTTGTGGAACCATGTCCATTCTGCTGGTCAATTTATGCACTTTCTGGATGCCGCCAATAAAGCCAAGCAGGGCACATCCAAGCAAAAAAATCGGTGTCGTATCAAACAGTTGATCCAACGCGTAACCTACCAGAAAACCGGCTACGATCATCGATGTGAAGATAGAACCCGCACTGAGCAATAAAAAATTCAACGCCGGTTTTGGTTCGGCGGAATTGCTGTTGTTTTTAGGGTCCAAATTCGAATCACTCATTCGATGGCAAACTCTGTTAATGATACTTTTTAGTTGAATCTTGTTCAAGCTAAACGGCCGCACATGATATAGCTTTACGCCCGTAAAAGCTAGCTTATCTGATTGTTTTTCACTGATTTTTATTCGCAAAAAACGACCACTCACTAGATAATGTGTATTAATAAAACTTTTACACTACATATATTTGATTTATCGCCGCCACACTATCTTGATTGTGATTTTCTATTGAATTCAGCGATTCAGAAAAGATTTAGCAAACGCTCCAACTCTTCCAGATTGTTATAGCTGATTTCCAGCTTGCCTTTGCCGTTCTCACGGTGACTGATCTTGACCTTGGCGGCGATTTTATCCGCTAGATCCTGCTGCTTTTGCATAATCGCTTCTATGTGCGGCATCGCTTTCAGCTTGGCGTCTTTAATGACTTTTTTCGGCACCAGAATGTGTTGCACCGCCTCTTCCATCTCGCGAACCGACCAGCCTTTCTGTTTGGCCTTTTCCACCAGTTCCAACTGCAACTCTTCGGGCAACGAGATAATGGCGCGGGCATG
>JACXUQ010000075.1 GCA_014763835.1 Thiotrichales bacterium | reverse complement strand
AAAACTTGCTAATAGCGAGCTATTAGCTGCGTTTTCCGCCTCAACCAGCCAATTTTTTCCTCATTTTTATTTCGCGCCCCACTCGTGCAAAGCTCTCTAGAAGTAGATAATAGGTGTGCAGATAAATCCGGCTAGACAAGAGCGACAAAATAGGACAAAGTGCGTGACCGACATTATTTTTATTGAAGGGCTGAAAACCCAAGCCATTATCGGCATCTACGACTGGGAACGCGAGGCACGCCAGCCGCTGATTTTCGATATCGAACTGGGCATGCCCGACCATTTTTTCACCCACGCGGCACAAAGCGATGCGATTGGCGATACGGTGGATTACAAACAGGTGTCTGATGAGGTGATCGCACTGGTGGAAGGCAGCCGCCATGAGCTGCTGGAAACCTTGGTGGAAGAGGTTTGCGCGCACATTTTCAAACATCATGCCGCGGTGCAAAGCATCCGCCTTAAAATCAGCAAACCGCAAGCCGTTGCCGAAACCGATACGGTAGGCCTGATAGTTCGCCGCCAGCGCGCAAGTTAATCGGCCAAGCGCCGCTACTCGCCGCGCTCGATGGATTCGTGCAACGCTTTCTGTTGCTGCGCAACCTTTTTGATCAGCGGCACCAACTGTTCCATATAAAGACACGCCTGATGTACCGTGATTTTATTCAGTGCGGCGTAGTCCTCTTCAAACTGGCGGCGATTTTGTTTGGAAAGATTGCGGAGCACCTTCTCACGCAGCACATCCCCCTCCGCCAGACGCACAATCGTCACCAGCTGTTCCGGCGTGACCTGGGGTGCAAAGGTTTGCACGATACGGTCATCCACCTCGGACATCTTGGTCGCCAGCGCTTTGTATGCCGCCAGCTTTTTCTGCAGTTCCTGCTGCTCTTTCTCGTCCGACTGGTTAAGGCGCTGATCAATCACCTCGGTCAACGCTTTAATCGCGGCACTGGGCAGCGTCAAGGTCACTGGACCCAGTTCCAGCAGGTATTCGCCATCATGATTACGTTTGGCACTAATTTCCATTTATCCGCCTCTCAACACTTTCAGATATATTGGGTATCGCCCCGCACAAACTCGATTCTGCCGGCCGCTTCGAGTTCAAACATCTTTTCCACCAGATGCTTGATGGCCGCCTTGGCCTCCTCCGCATTCGGCATTCTCGCCAGCTGCAAATCCGCCTGCAACTGCCTGGACATAATGCCCCCGACATTTTTGAGCACCCGTTCGGTAAACTCGGGATGCTTGGCGACCATCAACAAATCCAGTAAGGCCTTGCTGTCGACCTCACTCAGAATCTTCTGCAAGGACAAATCATCCAGCTCATTGAACTTTAGTCCCAGTTTCACATAACTTTGCAGGGTGGAATGCTGCTGACCGCTTTCCAACGCCGCCAGATGCTCCAGGGTGATTTGCAACAATGCCAACGTAAAACGATCAATTTTGACGGACGCACAACCGATATGGATCTGCCATTCGTTCTCATGCAGTTTTTTAATGCCAACTTTCATCTCTATCTTCCGCTTTATTTGCCAATGTCTGGCGATACCAAGCAAATGTCCAGCCAAAACCGTCTTCATCCGAAATTCATGTTTAAGGCCACACCAAACAACAATGGTTTACAATAGTTTGCTGCATAATAACATGCAACAATCCGTCCTTTAAAATATAACGGCACGCATCATGAATAAAGCCCATACCAGCCTACCTGAGCCCGGCCCGGAAGCCAAAGCGCACAGCGAACAACTCAGCCAGAAAATTCTGCGCGCCCTGCGCCGCCATCCGCATATGACCTTTGCGCAATATATGGAAATGGCGCTTTACACGCCCGGATTGGGCTATTATGCCAGCGGCCTGCCTAAAATCGGGGCGCAGGGCGACTTTATCACCGCACCCGAAGTCTCGCCGCTGTTCTCGCGCTGCCTTGCCAGACAGACGGCACAGATTTTGCCGCAGCTGAGCGAACCCAATATTCTCGAATTCGGTGCCGGACAGGGCACTATGGCCAAGGACATTCTGCTGGAACTGGAGGCGCTGGACGAGCCGCTTGCCCACTATTACATTCTGGAACTCAGTGCCGACCTGCGCGAACGCCAGCGCTTCACCCTTAAGGAAAACCTGCCGGATGAGCTGTTTCAAAAGATCGTCTGGCTCGACCGTTTGCCGGAAAAAGCCATCAGCGCGGTGGTTCTCGCCAACGAAGTTTTGGACGCCATGCCGTTCGAGCGCCTGCGCATCGAACCGCATCAGGCGCTGCAGGCCTATGTACGCTACGACGAGGCAAGCGGCCAGTTCGATTGGGATTACCAGAAAATCACCGCCAAACCGCTGCAGCAATTTGCCAATCAACTTATCGACTTTTTGGGTAACGTGTCCGACCTCGGCTACGAAACCGAAATCAACCTCAATATCAGTCCGTGGTTGAAAGCCCTGGGAGACAGTATCGGGCAAGGCATCGTGATTCTGATTGATTACGGCTATACCCGTCAGGAATACTATCAGCCGGCACGCGTTATGGGTACCTTGCGCTGCCACTATCAGCATCGCGCTCACAGCAACCCGTTTTTCTATCCGGGGCTGCAGGACATTACCGCCCATGTGGACTTTACCGCTGTGGCCGAAGCGGCTTACGACAGCGGCTTCAAAGTCACCGGCTTCACCACCCAGGCGCATTTTCTGATGGGAGCCGGCCTGCTGGAAATGTCAGCGCAGTCCGACGCGCCCATGACCGAACAGCTGCGCATCGCCCAGCAGATCAAAACCCTGACTTTGCCAAATGAGATGGGGGAGACATTTAAAGTGATTGCGTTGAGCAAACAACTTGATCTGAAACTCATCGGCTTTAACCTGCGCGATTTGCGCCACCAACTGTAACCCTTTTCCAGACATATCACAGGACTTCTTATGGAAATCTATCAGGCGATTATTTTAGGCATTATCGAAGGCATTACCGAGTTTCTGCCGATCTCCTCCACCGGCCATCTGATTGTCGTCAGTGACTGGCTCGGACTGGCGCAGACCGATCAGAACACCGCTTTTGAAGTCATTATCCAGCTCGCGGCGATTTTCGCCGTCGTCTTCAACTACAAAGAACACTTCCGTCCAAGCCAGTGGCCATTATGGAGTAAAGTGGCCCTGGCTTTCCTGCCCATCGGTGCCATCGGCTTCCTCTTAAGCGACGTCATCAAAAGCCTCTTCAGTGTCGAAGTGGTCGCTTGGGGGTTTATCGGCGGCGGCATCATCTTCCTGTTGCTGGAGCGTTTCTACCGCGAGGACGAACATAAGACCGGCCGCATCGATCAGATCAGCTATAAACAGGCGCTATGGATCGGCATTGCCCAAGTATTTGCCTTGATTCCGGGCACCAGCCGCGCCGGCGCCAGCATTGTCGGCGGCATGCTCGCCGGTCTCAACCGCAAAACCAGCGCCGAATTCTCCTTCCTGCTGGCATTGCCTGTGCTCGCCGCCGCGTCCGGTTACGATCTGCTGAAACACTATCACGAATTTGCCGACACAAGCTTCACACCGCTGCTGGTCGGCTTTGTCGTCTCCTTTCTGGTCGCGTACGCCACCATCAAACTGTTTCTGGCATTCCTGTCGCGCTTCACCTTCAACGCCTTCGGGATTTACCGCATCGCCTTTGGTATAGTGTTACTGCTGTTTTTTGTCTAATCCCCAAACAGGGAGCACGCGACATGACCATTGAATTTTACAGCGCCGCACAAAGCCGGGCGATTGACCGCTTTGCCATTGAACAACAAGGCATTGCCGGCCTGCTGCTGATGAAACGCGCCGGCCTGTTCGCTTTTGAAACCCTGCGCCAATGCTATCCGCAGGCACGTAAGTTGTTGATTCTCTGCGGCGGCGGCAATAACGGCGGTGATGGCCTGATTGTGGCGCAACTGGCGGTCATGGCCGGCATGGAGGTAAGGGTTCACCTGACGACCTCCCCGCAAAACCTGCACGGCGATGCTGCCAAGGCTTATCGCGAACTGGCGGCGCTGGGCATTGAGTGCGAAGCCTTTCAGCCGTCACAACTGGCAGATTGCGATGTCATTGTCGACGCCCTGTTCGGCATTGGTCTGGACCGTCCTATCAGCGGATCGCTGGCGGAGCTGGTTCAACAGGTGAATGCCTGTGGCAAACCCGTAGTGGCGCTGGATATCGCCAGCGGCATCCATGCCGACACCGGCTGCGTCCTCGGCCATGCCATTCGCGCGCAACACACCTGCACCTTTATCACCTACAAACCCGGCCTCTACCAATACCAGGGAGCCGATTATTGCGGCCAGATTCATTTCAGCGACCTGTTTTTGGATAACGAAATCCTGCATTCGCAAACTCAACAGGCCAGCTCCCGCGGGCTGGATTTCTGGCGCAAACAGCTGCCGCCGCGTCCGTTAAGCAGCCATAAAGGCAGTGCCGGCAGTGCCACGCTGATCGGCGGCGACCGCCATATGATGGGCGCGATTCAAATGGCCGGATTGGCCGCGCTCAAAGTCGGGGCCGGGCTGGTCAAAGTGGTCACCCACGACGCACACGGCATCGCCCTGACACAGGCCCTGCCGGAGTTGATGTGCTATCCGCCGGACCAACTACTCCCGCTGATTTCGCAAGCCAAGACAATCGCCATCGGCCCCGGACTCGGTCTGGAGCTGTGGGGACAGCAACTTTTCGAGCAAACACTTGCACAGCCGGAGAGCAAAACCCTGCCGATGGTGATGGACGCCGACGCGCTGAAACACCTCGCCAAATCGCCGGAAAAGCGGAATAACTGGATACTGACGCCGCATCCGGGGGAAGCCGGCATATTACTGGGAACGGACAGCCAACAGGTGCAGCAAGACCGTTTTGCCGCCATTAAAGCTTTGCAGCAACGTTATGGCGGCGTCATCGTGCTCAAAGGCAACGGCACCCTGATTTATGATGGCACGCACATGGAAATGTGCCTGGCCGGCAATCCCGGCATGGCGGTCGGCGGCATGGGCGACGTGCTCACCGGTACCCTTGCCGGCCTGCTGGCACAAGGACTCCCCTTATTTACGGCGGCCTGTCTGGGCGTCTATCTGCACGCCCACGCCGGCGACATTCTCGCCAAAACGGAAGCACGCGGACTACTGCCCACCGCGCTGGCGGAAACCCTACCCGGCCTGTTGAGTTTTTCCGAGTGATTTTTTGACCGGCGTAAAAACCAAAAAACCGGCTTAAAGCCGGTTTTTTGTATGCTTTTGACACTCAAGCCTGTGGCAAAAACGCCTTTAGCTGGTTCACCATCGCAAACAGTTCGTCTTCGCTCTGCGCGACCAGATTGATATGCCCCAGTTTGCGTCCTTTGCGCTCGCCTTTGTCGTACAGATGCAAAAAGGCGTTCGGCATGGTCAATACCTGTTCCACAGGCCCGGTTTCGCCGATGATATTAATCATCGCCGCCAGCGGCTGACGCGGTGTAGTCGCCCCCAACGGCAAGCCGGTAATGGCACGCACATGGTTTTCAAACTGGCTGGTCAGCGCCCCTTCGATGGTCCAGTGGCCGGAATTATGCACGCGCGGCGCCATCTCGTTGGCCACCAATCCATTCACGGTTTCAAACAGCTCCAGCGTCAGCACGCCCACATGGTCAAGCTCGTCCAGCAAGGCCTGCATATAGGCTTCCGCCTGCTGCTGAATCTCCGGCTCGATATCGCGCGCCGGGGCGATGGTATAACGCAAAATGCCTTCGTGATGCACGTTCTGCACCAGCGGATAGTAGACATGCTCGTTGTGGGCATTGCGCACAGCCACAATCGACAATTCGCGCTTGAAGTCGATAAACCCTTCCAGAATCAGTTCACGGTTGCCGATTTCCGACCAGGCCTGTTCAATCTGCTCTTCGCTTTTGAGGACAAACTGACCCTTGCCGTCATAGCCTTCGGTGGTGGTTTTGAGCACCGCCGGCAGACCGATTTCGGTTACCGCAACCCGCAGGCTGTCCAACGAATCGACCAACTGATAGGGCGCGCATGGAATACCCAACTTGTCGAAAGTGCCCTTTTCGCGTCCGCGGTGCTGGGAAACAAACAGCGATTTCTCGCCCGGATAGACCGGCGTGCCCTGTGCGACGATGCGGCGCACCATCTCCACATCGGTGTTTTCGCTTTCATAGGTAATCACATCGGCAAAGTTCACCAGCTTTTCCAGCGAATCCACATCGTCGCTCTGCTTGTACATGTGCCCCAGCATCGCCGACGGCTCTTCGTCACTCGAACCGTAAAAGCCGAATTTCTGCCCCAGCGGATAACCGGCCAACGCCAGCATACGGCCCAATTGACCTGCACCAAGAACACCAATACGTTTTGTAAACGGGGTCATGTTTACCATTCTCCAAAATAAAAAACCGTAGCGCACTATTCTAACAAAAGCCTTGGAGTGTCGTCAGGCTTGTTAAAGGCACGCTACGGTTAGTCATGCAACGGCGGCAACCCAAGCGGCGCCACCATTCAAAATACGGTTCGCCGATTAGTCGCGAGGATCAGGATTATCCAATACACTTTGTGTCTGTTCGGCACGGAAAGCCTTGACCGCTTCACGCACAGCGGCATCCTGATTGCCCACAATCATCGC
>JACXUQ010000074.1 GCA_014763835.1 Thiotrichales bacterium | reverse complement strand
CATCCGGCGCGTGCGATGCACGATACGTTCTATATTAACGAAAACACGGTGTTGCGCACCCATACCTCCGGCGTGCAGATCCGCACCATGGAAAACAAGAACCCGCCGATGCGCATTATTGCTCCGGGGCGTGTTTACCGTTGCGATTCCGACCAGACGCACACGCCGATGTTCCATCAGGTGGAAGGGTTGATTATCGAAAAAGACGCCAGCTTTGCGCAGCTGCGTGCCCTGATTATCGAATTCCTGCGTGAGTTCTTTGAAGACGAAAACCTGAAAGTACGTTTCCGTCCTTCTTATTTCCCGTTTACTGAACCTTCAGCCGAAGTCGATATCGCCACCAACCTGTTTGGCGAAGGCCGTTGGATTGAGGTATTGGGGTGCGGCATGGTGCATCCGAACGTATTGAAAAATGTCGGAGTGGATCCGGATGAATATACCGGTTTGGCGTTTGGTTTGGGCGTAGAACGCTTGGCGATGCTACGTTACAACGTCAAAGATTTGCGTCAATTCTTCGAGAACGATCTGCGTTTCCTGAAGCAATTTAACTAATCCGCCGGGTGAGAACAAGAGTATGAAATTTAGCGAAAATTGGTTAAGAGAGTGGTGCAACCCTGAGTGGGATAGCCACACATTGTCTGAATCGTTGAGTCTGGCTGGACTGGAAGTCGATGATATGGAAGCTGTGGCCGGCGAGTTTAGCAATGTGGTGGTCGGTCAGGTTGTGTCGTTTGAAAAGCATCCTGATGCCGACAAGTTGAATGTGACGCAGGTGGATGTTGGTGAAGACGAGCTGTTGCAGATTGTCTGTGGTGCAAGAAACGTTGTTGCCGGCATGAAAGCCTGCTGCGCCAAAGTCGGCGCGGTATTGCCGGGCGATTTCAAAATCAAGAAAGCCAAATTGCGCGGCGTGCCATCCAATGGCATGTTGTGCGGTGCCAGCGAACTCGGTCTGCCGGATGACGGTGTTGACGGTTTGCATGTACTGCCGGCCGACGCACCAATCGGCATGGATGTGCGCGAATATCTGCAATTAAACGATACGATGATTGATGTGGATTTGACGCCAAACCGCGCCGACTGTCTGAGTGTGGAAGGGATTGCCCGCGATGTCGCGGCGATCAGTGGCGCTGAACTGAAACAACCGTTTGCAGCGGCTCAATTGACCTATCAGGGCGCTTGCCCGGTGACGGTTAAGGTGGAAAATACTCCGGCCTGTCCAAAATATCTGGGTTGTGTTGTAACCGGTTTTGATGCCCAGGCAAAAACGCCTTTGTGGATGGTACAGAAGCTGCAACGCGGCGGGGTGCGTTCCTTGAGTCTGGTGGTGGATATCACCAACTATGTGTTGCTGGAGTTGGGCCAGCCGATGCATGCTTTTGACCTTAACAAGCTGCAAGGTGCGGTGCAGGTGCGCCAAGCCAAGGCTGGCGAGAAGCTGGTAACGCTGGATGAGAAAGAGCTGACGCTGAATGCCGATACTTTGGTCATCGCCGACGATTCCGGGGCGATTGCACTCGCCGGGATTATGGGCGGCCTGTCCACTTCGGTGACTGATGAAACCACCGCGATTTTCTTTGAGTGCGCGCATTTTTCGCCTTTGGCGATTGTCGGCAAGGCGCGTCAATACGGATTGCATACTGACTCGTCTCACCGCTTTGAGCGTGGGGTCGATCCGATGTTGCCGGAACGTGCGTTGAATCGTGCCCTGCAACTGTTTACCGAAATTGCCGGCGGTCAGATTAGCGAAATTCAACGTGTTGTAGATGAAGCACATCTAGCGCAGCCAGCGGTGATTGAATTGCGCCGTGAAACCATCGGCAAGCGTCTTGGCCTACAGTTGGCTGACAGCGAAGTGGAAACGATTTTCAAACGTCTGGGATTCGGCTGTGAAGCCAATCCCAACGGCTGGACGGTGACCGCTCCGACCTTCCGTTTTGATATGGCGATTGAAGTGGATCTGATCGAAGAGTTGGGCCGTGTGTACGGTTACAATAATTTGCCGGAAACGCCTCTGTCAGCACCGATGACGTTGAATGAACTGCCGGAATCGGAGCAGGAGTTGCATGTGCTGAAAAATGCGCTGGTGCAACGCGGTTACAACGAAGTGGTGACCTACAGCTTTGTAGACGAAACCAAACAGCAGTTATTGGCACCTGACCTGCCTTATGTGTTGCTGAAGAACCCGATTTCCGATGACATGAAGGCCATGCGTACCACACTGTTTCCTGGCCTGCTGCAAACGATTGCCTACAACCAGAATCGCCAGCAGTCGCGTGTGCGACTTTTTGAGAGCGGCTTGGTGTTCTTTAAAAACGATACCGATCCGACCGGTGCGACGCAAATCCCGATGCTGGGCGGTGCGATTGTTGGCGGCGTAGCGGACTCCGGTTGGGATGAAGTCTCCCGCAAAGCGGATTTCTTTGATCTGAAAGGCGATGTCGAAACCTTGCTGCGCATGAGCCATCAGCTTGGCAAAATCCGTTTTGAACCTTGCAGCAATCCTGCCTTGCATCCGGGGCAATCGGCCGCGCTGATGAAAGACGGCAAGGAAGTGGGTGTGATGGGTAAATTGCATCCGCAACTGGTCAAGGCAATGGACGTGAGCGGGGACGTGTTTATGTTCCAGATCCGCCAGGATGCACTGATGACCATGAAAGTGCCCGCTGCCAAAGCGATTTCCAAGTTCCCTGAGGTACAGCGCGATTTGGCCTTCGTGGTCGATGAAGCAGTAGCGGTGCAGCAGTTACTGGATGCGGTGATGGCCGTCGAGTCTGACATTCTGCAATCGGTGGAACTGTTCGATATTTACCGAGGCCAAGGGATTGAACCGAATCAGAAGAGTGTCGCCATCACCTTGAAGATGCAGCATATCGAACGCACTCTGCAGGACGAAGAGGTCGAGACGTTGGTGGCCGAAGTATTGGCATCCGCCAAAGCGGCGGTGAACGCGGTATTGCGTTAAGCCGTCGCGGTCATAGATTTACGGGTAAACAACACAAAAACCATAATTTAAAATAATTAAGGGATAACCAAAATGACTCTTACAAAAGCGGATATTGCTGAATCTTTATCTGAGACGTTTGGGTTTAACAAACGCGAGTCCAAAGATCTTGTCGAGCAGTTTTACGATCAGATCAGTGAAGTGCTGATTTCTGGCGAGCAGATCAAACTATCGGGTTTTGGTAACTTTGAACTGCGCGATAAGTCGTCGCGTCCTGGCCGTAACCCAAGAACCGGTGAAGATGTTCCTATTTCGGCAAGAAGAGTGGTAACATTTAAGCCTGGTCAAAAATTGCGTGCGCAAATCGATAACCATGCCGAAGCCTAATTCGCCACAAGACGTTCAGATTGAGATTGAACTGCCTGATAAAAAATACTTCACCATCGGTGAGGTAGCGGAGTTGTGCGACCTGAAGTCGCACGTACTGCGCTATTGGGAGCAGGTGTTTCCGCAGTTGGAACCCAGCAAACGCAGCGGACGTCGCTATTATCAGCGTAACGATGTAGAGCTGGTTTTAGAAATCAAGAACCTGTTGCACCATCAGGGCTTTACCATTCCCGGCGCCAAAGCGCGTCTGGCGCAAAGTCGTGCCGTGCCCAAAGCGGAAGAGTTGCCGCAGGAAAAACGCGGGGCTTTGGAGCAGCTGCAAAGTCTTAAATTGCAGTTGCAGTCGTTCAGAAACCATATCCAGACGCGTTATTAAGCGTCTTGCCTGTAAAGCTTAGCCGGCTTTTTCGCATCCTTTCAGAAATAGCATGATGGCTTGATTCAAAGCGGTTTCCAGTTCTTGTTCCGCAAGCGATTCGCCAAACAGCGCCCGTAACACAAAGGGGCCTTTTATCATTTCCAAAAACTGTTGTGCCGCCAATTCAGCATTGAGTAGCTGGATGCGCTGCGCCTTCATTTGCTTTTCCAGATAACGCGCCAATACTCTGATGGCGGTTTGCGGTCCGTGCTTGTAAAAGATCTTTTGAATTTCGCCCTGATCCAGATTGTTTTCGCTGACCACCAACCGATAGATGGCCACCCCGTCGGCTGAGAGAGCAATATGCTGCAACGTGTGTCCAAACGTATAGAGGCTTTTAGCCATATCGTCGCTCCACAGGGCATCGTCGTCGAAAGGGGCGAAAATTTCCTGCGATTTCTTTTTGAAAACTGCTTCAAACAGCCCCAGTTTATTACCGAACTGACGGTAAAGTGTGCCCAGAGAACCTCCGGCTTGGCGTACGATTTCGTTAACGCTGGTGGCTGCATAACCGTTTTGCAAGAAAGCGCGTTCCGCCACCTCAAGCAGTTTTTGCTGGCGTGCGAGGCCGCGTTTGGTCAAAAGGGCGGGGGTGGAGGCGGTTTGCGGCATAGTAACTCGGATGTGACTTAACGTGAATTGTTCCAGAAAGCTAAAAATACTTTTGCGCAATTATAACCTAAACAGACGGCCAAAACCCGCTTGCTAAAAGTGTAATCTGTGCTACACTTTGTTGTCATTATTTATTTTTTGAGGTTTTGTTATGCGCAGCACATCCTGTCTGAAAATAACCGTCGGCTGTTTAGGGCTTTGTGCCGTTTTGTGGACGCCGCTTGCTTTTGCAGCCGAAAAAACTCAACAGGCCGGCTCTGCGGCGCCTCAGGCTATGCCGGTACAGGTGCAGTCGGTCGTCCAAAGCAATCGTATGCTGTTTGCAACTTATCCCGGTCGTGTGCAGGCTTTTCAGCAGGTTGAAGTGCATGCGCGTGTTGCCGGCATTTTGCAGTCCAAATTTTATGAAGACGGCCAGCGCGTCAATGCCGGACAGCTGCTCTACAAGATTGACGACCGCCGCTACCGCGCTGCGGTGAGCCAGGCGAAGGCGCAGCTGCAAAAAGAGCAGGCCAATCTCAATCAGATGCAGCGCGAATATGAACGCGTCAGCGCCTTGTCGCGCGGCACCGCCATTAGTGAACAGGATGTGGATTTGGCGCTGGCTAATCTGGAGCAGGCCAAAGCCAGCCGTGCGGCTGCCGAAGCGGCGGTGGAGAATGCGTTGATCGATCTGGATTACACCGAGGTGAAAGCCGAAATTGAGGGGATCACCGGCATCAAGCAACAGGATGTGGGCAACTGGGTGGGCAGTGATCCGCAAAACGCGGTGTTGACGACCATTACCCAGCTGGACCCGGTTTATGTCAGTTTTGCCTTGCCGGACAGCGAGCGCAAACAGCAGCAGCGCCTGGCAACGGCAGGTAAGCTCAAATTGCAGTCGATTGGCGAATGGCAGGCAGAGGTACTTGACGATACAGACCAAGTGGTCGCTAGCGGCAGAATCGATTTTGTTGACAGCCGCATTGACCCTAACACCGGCAGTGTCGAGGCACGCGCCAAGTTCGAAAATCCGCAGCAGCAGTTGATGCCGGGCGAGTTTGTACGTTTGCGTGTTGCGCTCGGGGAGCGGCTGAATGTTTTTGAAATTCCGCAGAAGGCGGTGATGCAAGTCGGTCATCAGGCATTCGTGTATGTGGTCAAAGACGGCAAGGCGGTATTGGTACCGATTGTCTTGGCGGCCCAGCAGGGTGAAAACTGGCTGGTTGAGTCCGGCTTGCAGGCCGGCGATCAGGTGATTGTTGCGAACCTCATCAAGCTGCGTCCCAACACGCCGGTGCAGGCGATGACAAACGCGGCGTCCGCCGAACCGAAACCGTAATTTGCCATTGCTGAGGAAACGTCATGCTATCTAAGTTTTTTATTGACCGCCCGGTAATGGCCACCGTGTTTTCGGTGATTGTCATCATTGCCGGTTATCTGGGCATGAAATCGCTGCCCATCTCCGAATATCCGGAAATCGTACCGCCACAGGTACAGGTCACGGCGACCTATCCGGGCGCGAGTGCCGAAACCATTGCCGATACGGTGGCCGCGCCGCTGGAGCAGGCAATCAACGGCATCGACAATATGCTTTATATCAACAGTACCACTTCGTCCTCCGGCACGCTGACGCTGACCGTGACCTTTGATATCGGTACGGATGTCGATCAGGCCAATATCAACGTCAACAACAAGGTGCAGGGCGCCTTAAACCGCTTGCCGGCGGAAGTGCAGCAGTTGGGAGTGCAGGTCAATAAGAAGTCGGCCAGCATTTTGAAGGTGATTGCGCTGTATTCGGCGGACGGTTCGCAAAATGCGGTGTTTTTGGCCAACTACGGTTTGATCAATATTCTTGACGAATTGGCGCGGATTCCCGGCGTGGGCGAGGTGCGTCAGTTCGGTGCCAAGGATTATTCCATGCGCATCTGGCTTGATCCGAACAAGCTCGCCAAATACGGCCTGACACCTAACGATATCGCACAGGCAATTCAGGCGCAGAACTCGCAGTTTGCCGCCGGACGTTTCGGTCAGGAGCCGATGGACAAGCCGCAGGCCTTCACCTATACGGTGACCACCGAAGGGCGTTTGTCGGATGTTAGCCAGTTTGAAAACATTATCCTGCGTGCTGAATCGAATGGCGCGCTATTACGCCTCAAAGATGTGGCACGTGTAGAATTGGGCGCGCAGGCCTACAACTTCAGTGCCACCTTTGACGGCAAGCCGACCGTGCCGATGGGGGTGTTTTTGCAGCCGGG
>JACXUQ010000512.1 GCA_014763835.1 Thiotrichales bacterium | reverse complement strand
AGCAGGGAAAAGACCGATTCCAGCAGGCCGGGATGGTGCAGCAGTTGCGCACTGCTCACTGCGCGGATGTGGAGTTGGCTGTCGTCTAGTCGGGCCACCGATTCCGGGGGAGTCGCGGCCGCCTTGTCCAATGTGGTTTCCAGCAATAGGGCGCGGTTGATGGCGTGTTCCAGCGGGTCTTTTTCGGCCCAGCGAATCGGTTGTTGCAGGTGCAGGGCTTTCCAGTCGGGGGTCAGGTCATCCAACGTTTGTTTGAAACGGAGTTCAAAGCCGCGCCCGGATCCCTCGTAGCCGTGCAGCGTGGTGGCAAACACCATGCGATGATGGCGTTTCAGCAGTTCGGTCAACAAGGGGGCGGGCAGGTGAGCGGCTTCGTCCACCATCAGCAAATCGGCTTCAGTCGGCTCCAGTACCAGTTGGTCGGGCGCCATAAAGGCGAGCGTTTTCATCACACCTTGGTATTCAAAACTCAACAGGCCGGGTTTACGCTGCTGCCATTCTACGGGCACGGATTGAAGTTGTTTTTCGGCCTGTGTAAAGGCGATTTGCGCCTGCTCGAAACGCGCCGCCGTGATGACGATCTGTTGCTTGCCTTTGAGCAGGCAGTGAGCCGCAGCCAGTCCGAGCGCGCTGCTTTTGCCGCGGCCGCGGTCGGCGCTGATGACCAGGGGGCGTTTGCGGTGGCCGAAAGCCACGGTATCGATGGCGTCAATGGCGTGCAATTGGTCTTGTGTGGGAAGTGCGATTGATTGGTTGGAAGTAGGCTTTTCGTCTGCCAGGAAGGTGGTTTCATTTTCACCCTGCGAGAGCCAGACAACGTTTGCTTCGGGGTTTTGCCATTGGCGGATAAGGTGTTCGGTAAAGTGGTTAAAGGCGTGTTCGGGTTGCAGGGGGCTGTTGAGAAAGCGGCTGTTTTCGGGATTGCTCTGCGTGCGCCAGCGCTCTGTGGGTGGCGTCAGCAGAATCAACAGGCCGCCTGCACGCAGCATGCCGGCGGCAATGCCGAGGGAATTGGCGCTTAAGCCGT
>JACXUQ010000511.1 GCA_014763835.1 Thiotrichales bacterium | reverse complement strand
CAGACAACCAGGAGGTTGGCTTAGAAGCAGCCATCCTTTAAAGATAGCGTAACAGCTCACTGGTCTAGTGATTCTGCGCGGAAAATATAACGGGGCTAAGTTGTACACCGAAGCTGTAGATTTGAAATTTATTTCAAGTGGTAGGAGAGCGTTCGTATCAGCGTTGAAGGTATACCGGTAAGGAGTGCTGGAGCGATACGAAGTGAGCATGCAGGCATGAGTAGCGATAAAACATGTGAGAATCATGTTCGCCGTAAACCCAAGGTTTCCTACGCTATGATCGTCATCGTAGGGTTAGTCAGGTCCTAAGTCGAGTCCGAAAGGGGTAGATGATGGCAAATCGGTTAATATTCCGATACTAACAAATAAGCGCGATGGGGGGACGCATAGGGCTATAGGAGCTAACTGATGGAATAGTTAGTCGAAGGATGTAGATTGTTGTTCAGGCAAATCCGAGCAACGTTAGATCGAGATCTTACAGGCTCTTCAAGGTTTTCGGACTGCGAAGAGAATCCTTGATGCCGTCGTGCCAAGAAAAGCCTCTAAGTTTATTATTTGTTACCTGTACCGTAAACCGACACAGGTGGGTGGGATGAGTATTCTAAGGCGCGTGGAAGAACCCTGGTTAAGGAACTCTGCAAACTAACACCGTATCTTCGGTATAAGGTGTGCCTTCCGTGTGTAAGGGCTTGCCCCTGAAGCATTATAAGGTTGCAACAAAGAGTCCCTCCCGACTGTTTACCAAAAACACAGCACTATGCTAACACGAAAGTGGATGTATATGGTGTGACGCCTGCCCGGTGCTGGAAGGTTAATTGATGGTGTCAGAGCAATCGAAGCACTTGATCGAAGCCCCAGTAAACGGCGGCCGTAACTATAACGGTCCTAAGGTAGCGAAATTCCTTGTCGGTTAAATACTGACCTGCATGAATGGCGTAACGAGATGGGAGCTGTCTCAACCAGGGATCCAGTGAAATTATAGTGGAGGTGAAAATTCCTCCTACCCGCGGAAAGACGGAAAGACCCCGTGCACC
>JACXUQ010000073.1 GCA_014763835.1 Thiotrichales bacterium | reverse complement strand
ATGATTTCAAATCGTTCCTGCAGTTCGAGCTGCTCCGCCAGGCGGATATAGAGCTGTTCGTAGGTTTCGTTGTCCCAGAGGATATTGGGCTTGTCGAGCAACTGCAGGTCCAGTAGTATGTCGTGGCGCAGCAGGCTGATCTGCTGGGCGTAGTCGGCAAACTGCCGGCGTCTTCTCCATCCCAAACCCGCGGTGGTGGTTTCCATCATGTGGCGGCCTTTGCTGAAATGGCGCTCGACCTGATGTTCGAATTTTTCCAGTCCGACGCTTTGCGCAATCACCAGCGCCACGATCATCACCGGCCACAGGCTCAATTCGGGCAGTTCGATGCGGTCGTTGTTGACGTCGAAAGGCTGCGACATTTTAGGATTGATATGCAGCTGGTAATCCTGATGCAGGTAGTGGCTTTCAAATTGTTCTGCCTGGTAGAGACCGAGCTGCAATAAGGCCTGCACAATCTGTTCTCGCGACCAGTCGACAAAGGTGATCACGTCGAATTCGGTAAAAAACAGCAGACGGCCGTCGTCGAGCTCGGCATAGAAGCAGGCTTCGATGCCTTTGCTGAGTTGCAGTCCGAGTTTGTTCATGACCTCATAGCGGCTTAAATCAGGCGGTAAATAGACTGAGAGCAGGGTGTGTTTTGCAGTGGTCATGGCGCATACTCCGTTTTGAAGCGTCGTTGTTTCTTATGAAATTATAATGGGTTAGCATGCAATGTACAGACTAGTTCTGCATCCGTCAGTAGTTATCAGCATGGCTGTTTCAGGGCGTTTGTTTGTCATTTCTTTTTAATACGTTTCTGCTTTAATAGCAGGGTGTATTTTCATTTGGAGTATGAACAATGATCTCGATTAAATCCCGTTTTATGATGTTAATCGGCTTTATGCTGGGTGTGATTGTATTTCTGATTGTGGCCGGTATCGGCATTATGAAAAACAATAATGCGTCGTTTGAAACGCTCTACGCCGACCGTATTGTGCCATTGCGGGATTTGAAGAATATCGCCGATTTGTATGCGGTCAATATCGTGGATACCAGCCATAAACTGCGTAACGGCCAACTGACATTCGAGCAGGCCAAGAACAATATCGAACAGGCCGAGGCGACGATTAAACAGAAGTGGAGCGGTTATATGGCCACGACCCTGACGCCCGAAGAGGCCGAATTGGCAAACCAGGCGCAAAAACTGATGGTGCAGGCCGACAGCTCGTTGAAGGAGCTGTTCGGCGCGGTGGCCGCTCAGGATCTGGATCGTGTCACGCAGTACACTTTGGGCGACCTCTACAAGGTGATTGATCCGGTTTCCGATGCCGTCAGCGCCTTGGTGAATCTGCAGCTTGATGTGGCCGCCGAGATGAAGGCCGAACATGAACGTGACTATGAGACGGTGTTCACGCTGAGTGTGGTGATCGGCATTCTGATTTTGTTGGCGGCCGTGCTACTGTCGTGGAAGATTCTGCGTGCGGTGCTGGAACCGATGAACGAGTTGGTGGCGGTATCGCAACAGGTGGTGCAAGAAGGCGATTTCTCGCGCCGCATCACCATCCATCGTGAGGATGAGATCGGTCAGGCGTCGGTCGCGTTTAACCGTATGATCGAACAGGTCAGTGACGCCTTGGTGGAGGCCAATGCGACGGTCGATGCGATTGCCAAGGGCAATTTCGCTTTGCGTATGCAGGGGCCGTATGTGGGCGAGTTGCAACGCCTCAAAGACGGCGTCAACGCGTCTGCCGACAGCGTCGCCTTTACCATGAACGAGCTGGGCAAAATCATGCAGGCGTTGGAAGACGGGCGCCTGGATGCGAAGATGGACGGGCGCGTGGCTGAAGGCTTCCGCCATCAGGTCGAGCGTGCGCTGGGCAGCGCCAATACGATTATCGAACAGATCAACGGCGTGATGCAGGCGATGGCGCAGGGCGATTTCTCCCAGCGGGTTGCCGCACAGGCCGCCGGCAGTTTCGATCTGCTTAAACAGAACGTGAACCAGTCGCTGGATGCGCTGGAAGCCGCCATGCAGGCGATTCAGTCGGTGATGGAGGCGTTGCGCAACGGTGATTTGACGCGTCAGATGGACGGCTCTTATCCGGGCGCCTTGCACAGGATCCAAGAGAGTTTGAACGGTTCGATCGGCAATTTGGAGCGTATTGTCACGCAGGCGCTGGAGGCGAGCCATATTGTTGCGGGCGCCTCGGAAGAAGTCTCCAAAGGTGCGTTGGATCTGAGTCAGCGCGTGCAGCAGCAGGCGGCGGCAATCGAGGAAACCTCGGCGACCATGGAAGAGATGAATTCGGCGGTGCAGAACAATACCGATTCGGCCACCGAAGCCGCCAAGCTGTCGCAACAGGTGCAGCGTAAAACCGAGCATGGCGCAACGGTGATGGACAAGACGATTGAGGCGATGCATGCGATTGAAAGTTCCAGCCAGCGCATTAACGAGATTGTCAGCCTGATTGACAGTATCGCTTTCCAAACCAACTTGCTGGCACTGAACGCGGCAGTCGAAGCGGCGCGTGCCGGTGAGCACGGCCGCGGTTTCGCGGTGGTGGCCGGTGAGGTGCGTGGTCTGGCGCAAAAAGCCGCCGATGCGGCGAAAGACATTAAAGATTTGATTACTGAAAGCAGCCTGCGTGTGCAGGAAGGTTCGCAGTTGGCCCGCGAGTCGGGTCAAATGCTGGGTGAAATCAAAACGGCGATTACCCAGGTCAGCGGCATGATCGAACAGATCGCCCGCGCGTCGGCGGAACAGGCTAACGGCGTTCATCAGGTGCACAATGCCATCAACGACATCGACAGCGCCACCCAGCAGAACGCCGCGCTGGTTGAACAGACATCCGCGGCATCGGAAAGCATGGCCGAACAGGCGCAGGGCTTGGCGCGTGAAATGGCCTTTTTCAAAACCCAGGCGGTTTTGGGCGTGCGTGCCTTGCCGGGAAGAACCAAAGGCTGATGCGGCCGTAGCGTGGAACAAAACCGGCGTCAGCCGGTTTTTTATTTTGGGATAGGATTGCAGTAGGATTGTAGAGAATCCATCAGACTATCTTGGAAAGGTTGGTTATGTTTAAGCGTATATTGTTATTGGGTGCGCTGTGGTCGATGCAGATCGGCAGCGTGCAGGCGGCGGCTGTTGCCATGCCCGACCGTTTCAGTGCGGCGGCGGCCAAAGAGGTTCTGTTACAGGGCGGCAATGCGGTGGATGCCGCGGTGGCGGCCGGTTTTGTGTTGGCGGTGACCTATCCCGAAGCCGGCAATCTGGGGGGCGGTGGCTTTATGACACTTTTTACCCGGCCTGTTGAGAATGGACAGACAAAATTGCAAGCCAAGCAACAAGCCTATTTCCTCGACTACCGCGAAACCGCGCCTCAAGCGGCGTTCAGGGACCTGTATCTGGATCAGCAGGGCGAAGTGATTCCCTATCGTTCGCTGGTGGGGTATCGGGCCAGCGGCGTGCCCGGCACGGTGATGGGACTGTGGCAGGCGCACCAGCGTTTCGGCTCAAAGCCGTGGAAAAACCTGCTGCAATATGCGATTGACTACGCCGAACAGGGGTTTGAAGTGCCGCAGGCGCTGGCGGATAACCGCCGTTGGTACCAGCAATGGATTGAAGGCAAATCACGTGATGCGCTGAACTTTTCCGACTTTTTTGGCGGCTTGCAGGCCGGTCAGCTGTTTAAGCAACCGCAACTGGCCCAGACCTTGAGAAGGATTGCCGATAAAGGCGCGGCGGATTTTTACCAGGGCAAGACCGCCAAAGCGCTGGTTGCGCAGATGCAAGCCCACGGCGGCTTGATCACGTTGGACGATCTGGCGGCGTATCGGGCCAAATGGCGCGAACCGGTGCGCTTTGACTGGCAGGGGAGCGAGGTGCTTTCGGCCCCGCCGCCAAGCTCCGGCGGCGTTGCAATCGGTCAGCTGCTCAAGCTGTATGCGTTATTGAAGCCCGATCTACAAGTGCAATTAAAACAGAATCGGGAGCTGCCGGAACAGGCGCTTAAAACTCACTTTTACGCCGAATTGGAAAAACGCGTCTATGCCGACCGTGCCGAATTTCTGGGCGATCCGGATTTTGTCGAGGTGCCGGTGAGCCGTCTGCTGGACGACGCTTATCTGCAGCAACGCGCGCAAGGCGTATTGTGGGACGCCATTTCCGAATCGGAAACCATTCGTCCCGGCAGAATCGAGTTGCCGGAAACCACCCATTTTTCGATTGTGGATGCGCACGGCAACGCAGTTTCCAATACCTACACCTTGAATATGCCTTTTGGCAGCGGTGTGGTGATTGAGCAGGCCGGGTTTCTGATGAACAATGAAATGGACGACTTTTCCACCAAACCTGGGGTGGCCAATGTCTTCGGCGTGGTCGGCGGCACGGCCAACGAGATTGCGCCGCATAAACGTATGCTGTCTTCGATGTCGCCGACCATTGTGCTGAAAGATGGGGAGGTTGCGATGGTGGTCGGCACGCCGGGCGGTTCGACTATTATCACGTCGGTATTTCAGGTGATTCTGAATGTTTTTGAAGCCGGTATGACGCCGCAGCAGGCGGTGGATGCGCCGCGGGTGCACCACCAGCTGCTGCCCAAAGACCAGATTGCCTACAACCCCGAATTGCCGGAAGAGGTGAAAGCCTCGCTGGAACTGATGGGATATAACCTCACGCGCAACAACTATATGGGCGATGTGCAGCTCATTGTGTGCGCCAAAGCAGGTTGTGACGCGGCCTCCGATGGTCGTGGCAGAGGCGTTTCAGCGGGGTGGTAAGCCGGGCAGACCCGGCCTGTTGAGTTTTTATCGGCCTTTTTGTGAGGTTATTAGCGCGCACGAACCGAGAAGGTATCGGTCGCTTTCAGTTTGATGACTTTGGGATTGGGCGTGTTGTGTTCGATCAGCCATGCCAGTTCGGCTTGCAGCTGGTTGTCGTCGAACATCTTCTGCCAGACGCGTTCCTCGACGTTCCAGCGGTAGCCGCGTTTGCGCAAATCGTCCTTCAGTTCAAACGGTGCGCCGGTGGCTTTGAGCAGCGATTTGCCGATGCGCACCGCCTGCAGCAGGTAATGGAAAGCCGGCTGCTGTTCGGCCGACACAGTGCGCGACAGCAGTTCGGTCAGCGCCTGCACATCGTCCAAGGCGCGGTGGGCGTCGTAAAAGAAGTGGCCGATTTTCCAGCACAGAAACTCCTGACTGAGCGAGCCGACATCGGTCAGTTCCAGCCAGTCGATCTGCGCCACCGAACAGCCCCAGATTTTGTCGACAAACACCGGTGAGTAACGCTCTACCACCGGCCGGTCGAAGGCGGCATTATGCGCCACGCAAAATTGCACGTCACTCAGTTCGTTCTCCACCGCATCCCAAGGAATGCTGTGGCCTTTGACGTCTTCATGCGTCAGGCCGGTGACTTTGGTGACTTCGGCGGAGATGTCGCCCTGCGGTTCGTTGAGGTAGTTGCGCGCCGCCAACACCTGGTAGAAACGTCCCTGTGAATCGAACTCGACGATCTGATAGCCCAGTTCGATGATTTCGCACACCTCCGTGTCCAATCCGGTGGTTTCGGTATCGATAATGCAGACCTTGTGGGTTTTGTCGCCTGCGGGAGCGTTAAACTGGGTTTTGGGGGTGAAGCGGCGCAGAACCTGATAGTCGTCGGAGGCGTCGAGTTGCGCCGCGCAGGCTTCGAGTGTCATGGTGTTCATAAGGCGTATGCTGTGTTAACTAAAAGCCCGATTTTAGCAGACTAGGTTGACTTCGGGAAATTCCGTGAAGTAGGCGTTAGACGCAACCAGATGAGCCATAGGCGCGTCAGCAGTCGTTGGCGCCAGTTCAATTGCAGTGTCAAGCCGCATTGCAGGTGCAGCCATTTTCCTTGCAGCGCGATATGGGTGAGCTGCAGTTGGTATTGGGGGTGAGCAGCAAATATCGACCGCCAAACGCGCGCAAGCTGGCGTGGAACGTAACCTAGCAGATGTTGTCCGGTGGTTTCGTTCATCCCCGATTTGAGCCAGATTTGCAGGGCGTTGGCGTCATGTTCGTTCTCGGGTTCGGCGATGATTTCAAGCGGGCTGCCGATTTTCAACAGGCCGGCTTCGTAAGCGGCCTGGGCGTCGTAGTAATAGCTGCCTTTAAGCGGGAAGCGATAGCGACGTAACATTGAGTTTCTCCGGCTTGAAACAGGCCAATAGCGCCGGCTGCATCGCCCAGTCGGGTTGTTCCAAGATCAGGTTTACCGGTTGATGGTTTAGCGGACAATCAAAGTTCAAGCGGTAGGCGGTGAGCTGCAGGTCGGGGCGTTGCGTCAGTGCCAGTTTGTTTTGTAAGTCAGCGTCGAGTGCTTCATCTCCGTAGAGCCGGTCGCCGACAATCGGGCAGCCGATTTCCGACAGATGTTTGCGAATCTGGTGTTTTCGCCCGGTTTCGATGTCCACTTCCAGCAACGCCAATGGCAGGGTGCTGTTGCAATCGAGGACGCGCACATGGCTGACGGCCGGCTTGCCGTCAATCGGTGTGGTCAGGGTGATGGCGTTGTCGGCCGGGCAGTGGTGCACTATCGCCAGATAGCGTTTATGGATTTGGCGTTCGCTGAACAGGCGGGTAAAGGTCTGCGCCATGCCTTTGCTGTGCGCCAGAATCTGCAGGCCGGCGGTGGCGCGGTC
>JACXUQ010000510.1 GCA_014763835.1 Thiotrichales bacterium | reverse complement strand
GGTTCAAAGCCAAAGACTTTGGCAAATTCGCGGTTCATCTGGTGTTGCGTCAACCACATGGCGACTTCGGCAATACGTGCCGGCCATTCGTCGATTTCTATGCCGTAAAAGTTGCTTAACGGAATGGCGGGTTGAATTTCGAGTGCCACATGGCCTTGCGTCTGGTCGCCGCGCTGGGCGTGCATTATGGCCAGCTCCAGGCGGCGCAGTTCGCGGTAGGTAATAATCAAAAAGTTGCCGCAGCCGCAGGCGGGGTCTAAAAAGGTCAGGCGGCGAATCTGCTCGGTTAAGGCTTGTAGTCTGGCGTTGCGGGCTTTGTCGCTCTTTTGTTTTAACGCCTCGTTAAACTGGATTTTAAGGTCGTTTAAAAACAGCGGCTCAATCGTTTTAAGAATGTTGGCTTCACTGGTATAGTGCGCGCCCAGATTGCGTCGTGCGGTTTTGTCCATAATGCTTTGAAACAGACTGCCGAAAATGGCGGGGCTGATGTCGTGCCAGTTAAACAAACAACATTCAATGAGCTGGTCGCGCATGGGTGCGGTAAAAAACGGCATGTCAATGCGTTCTTTAAAGAGGTGACCGTTTACATAGGGAAAGGCTTGCAGCTCAGGTATGAGGTTTTTATTGCGCGCCTCAGCAGGCTGGTCAAGCACTTGAAACAGGCGTTGCAGGTGGATTTCGGTGTCGTTGCCGGTGTCTGAGGTGAATTTGAGCAGATAATGCGTGAACTGGTGGCGGTTGAATACGCCGGTGTCTTCGGCAAACAGACAAAACAGAATGCGCACCATAAACACTTGCAGGGCGTGGCCGTTGTAGCCGCTTTGTTCTAGCGCATCGTGCAGATCGCCTAACAGGTCAGCGGCTTTGATATTGAGGTCGACTTCGGAGATTTCCTGCACCTGTTTACTTTCCAGAAAGTCAAACAGGTGCAGGTGGTCGGGTAGGTCGGCCAGTTCAAAGGTGTAGTCGCGGTTGTCGTCCAGATCGTAGAGTTTAAAGGTGTTGAGGTCGCAAACCAGCACGTAGCGCGGCAGTTCGTCGTC
>JACXUQ010000509.1 GCA_014763835.1 Thiotrichales bacterium | reverse complement strand
TTCCGTTCAACCAGTTATGAAAAAGACCAGACAGAACTAGCCATTTTGGTGACACCGACGTTTGTCGAGCCGATTGAGGCGAATAAGCAGGTGAGGCTGCCGGGTGAGAATATGGTTCGCCCATCGGCCGCAGAAGGCTTCTTTGAAGGCAAGCTGGTTGATATGTTACCTCCGGGACAAAGCGCTTTGCCTGAATCGTTGGTGAGTATCGGATTGGAGAAACCCTGATGAGTCAAGTATTGCCTACAGGTTCCATAGCCCTTAAACAGGCGCTCTATTTTGGAGGCGATGAAGACCTGAAAGAAGCGGTACGTGTGGCGATTATGTCCAAGTATTCGCTGGAAAGCATGCACGAAGTGCCGCATATCTGGCCTGATGACATCAGTCTGGTGTTGATTGAATTCAATCAGAACGGCGATGCCGTGCTGGAGCAGGTCAACCAGATGTTGACACTGGCCAAAGGGGTGCCGATTTATGTGTTGCTCAAGCATAAAGATGCCGACTTTATTATCGAAGCCAATCATCAAGGGGTGCAGGGCTTTATCGAGTGCCCGAATGAGGTGTTTACGATTCTCTCCATCTTGCATATGCAGGATCGCCGTCGCCAAGGCAAAAACGGCAATGTCTCCTCGTTTTTCAGTCTCAAAGGCGGGGTGGGCAGAACCGCTTTGGCCACCAATATCGCCTCGCATCTGACTGAACTCACTGAGGGGCGTACGGTATTGGTGGATTTGAATATGCCGCTGGGCGATACCGCGCTGTATCTGAATATGGAGGGGCAGCGCCTCTACTCGTTGACCGACTTTATCTATAACCTCAACCGTTTTGACGAGAATCTGATTTACAAGTCGTTGAGCCGGCATGAATCCGGGCTTTATCTGCTCTCGTTGCCGACCGAGGTGAGCGAGCTGGATAACCTTAACGGCGAACTGATCAAAACCATTATCCAGTCGTTGCGTCGCTACTACGACCATGTGGTGATCGACTGCGCCAGTGACCTGTCCGATCTGACGTTAAGCTGTCTGGACGAATCGGACAATATCGT
>JACXUQ010000508.1 GCA_014763835.1 Thiotrichales bacterium | reverse complement strand
CTGATTTTCTCGCCGGAATTTCTCCGAGAAGGCAAGGCGCTTTACGATAATCTTTATCCGTCGCGCATTATCGTGGGTGAGGATTCCGAGCGGGCCCGTCTGTTTGCCGAACTGTTGGTTGAAGGTGCGAAAAAGGACGATATTCCGGTGCTGTTCACCAAAGCCACCGAAGCGGAAGCGGTCAAGTTGTTTTCAAATACCTATCTGGCGATGCGGGTGGCCTATTTCAATGAGTTGGATTCCTACTGCGAAACCCATGGTTTGAATTCGCGTCAGGTGATTGAGGGGGTGGGCTTGGATCCGCGAATCGGCAGCCATTACAACAACCCGTCGTTCGGTTACGGTGGTTATTGTTTGCCCAAAGATACCAAACAGTTACTGGCCAATTACAAGGAAGTGCCCAATAATCTGATTCGTGCGATTGTCGATGCCAATACCACGCGCAAGGATTTTGTGGCCGATTCGATTTTGAAACGGAATCCCAAGGTGGTGGGTATCTATCGTTTGGTCATGAAACAGGGCTCGGATAACTTCCGTGCCTCGGCGATTCAGGGAGTGATGAAACGCATCAAGGCCAAAGGGGTTGAGGTTGTGGTCTATGAACCCGTGTTGCAGGACAATGAATTCTTTCATTCCAAAGTGATCCGCGATCTCGAAGCCTTTAAGGCGCTGAGCGATGTGATCGTCGCCAACCGTATCACCGACGATCTGATGGATGTGCAAGACAAGATTTACACACGCGATTTATTTGGAAAAGATTGATGAGAGTTTTAGTGACCGGCAGTGCCGGATTTATCGGATTTTATACGGTTCAGGCGCTACTCAAGCAAGGACATGAGGTCGTTGGTATTGATAACCTCAATGATTATTACGATGTCAGCTTGAAACAGGGGCGTTTGGCGTTTTTGGATGACTTTTGCAGCCAAAAACAGTGTGCTGAGCGTTATCGCTTTATTGAAATGGATATTGCCGATCGTATCGCGATGGCTGAATTGTTTGCCAATCATGTTTTTGACCGTGTGATTCATTTGGCCGCGCAGGCCGG
>JACXUQ010000507.1 GCA_014763835.1 Thiotrichales bacterium | reverse complement strand
TTAAAATTATTTTGAACAGGCCGGGTCACCCTCCGGCTTTACTGATGAGATGAGCAATATGAACACAATCGTTGGAAACTTGACTGCAGCGGATATGAAAATCGGCTTGGTTGTTGGCCGTTTTAACAGCTTTATCGTTGACCACTTGGTGCAAGGTGCTGTGGATACCATCGTGCGTCACGGCGGTGATGCAGCGAATATCGACCAGGTTTTGGTTCCGGGTGCGTTTGAGATTCCATTGGCGGTGCAAAAAATGGCGCAATCCGGCAAGTACGATGCGATTGTGGCGTTGGGCGCTGTGATTCGTGGTGGCACGCCTCATTTTGACTATGTGGCCGGCGAATGTGTCAAAGGCTTGGGTCAAGTGCAGCTGAACAGCGGTATCCCGGTCTCTTTCGGTGTGTTGACGGTCGATAGCATCGAGCAGGCGATTGAGCGCGCCGGTACCAAAGCGGGCAATAAAGGGGTGGAGTGCACCTTGGCCGCGATCGAAATGGTTAACGTTCTGAAGCTAATTTAAGAAGTGATGCATGAAACCAATTGATACTATTCATCCGGGTCAGGGCGAAGAGATTCCGGAAACCGAAAAAAAGGTCTCATCGCGAACCATGGCGCGTCGTGCGGCGTTGCAGGCGTTGTATCAGTGGCAGTTGAATGCCGACGAGCCGATGGTCATCAGTCGACAGTTCAGTCAGGACGGTTTTTTGATTGATGTCGACGTAGCGCTGTTCAATGAATTGCTCACGCAAGTCGCGCAGCAGGCGGTCGCCCTGGACGAAATCTATGGCGCCATGCTGGACCGTTCGGTGGCGATGATCGATCCGATTGAAAAGGCGATTATGCGCATGGGTGTGTATGAGCTGCAGGCCAAACCCGAGATTCCATACAAGGTCATTATCAACGAGTGTGTGGAGTTGGCGAAACGCTTCGGTGCGGAAGACAGCCATAAATACATTAACGGTATTCTCGATAAGGTCGCGCAGCAGATCCGTTCATTGGAAGTCGGCGCAACCTCTTAATTTGGCTGATGGCGCAAATTTTTCTAA
>JACXUQ010000506.1 GCA_014763835.1 Thiotrichales bacterium | reverse complement strand
TTTTAAGGACAGCAAATCATGGCGGAAGAGTTTAGATTGATCGACCGGTATTTCAAGCCGTTGAGTGAAGGTTTGCATGCCGGGGATATCGGCATCGGCGACGACGGTGCGGTCTTGTCGATTCCGGCAGGGCATCAGTTGGTGGTGGTGACCGATACGCTGGTCAGTGGCGTGCATTTTCCGGTCGATGCCAAACCTTACGATATTGCCTGGAAAGCGCTGGCGGTGAATTTGAGCGATCTGGCAGCCATGGCCGCCAAGCCCGGCTTTTTCTCTCTGGCGCTGACGCTGCCGCAAAATGACCCGGTCTGGCTTGAGGAATTTGCTCGGGGATTGCAGGCCATTAGTCAGGCATATAATATTCCGTTGATTGGCGGCGATACCACCAAAGGGCCTTTGACGATTACCGTCACCGCGCATGGTTGGGTGAAGCAGGGGCGAGCTCTGCTGCGCAGCGGTGCGAAGTTGGATGATGTGATCTGCGTTTCCGGCTGTTTAGGGGATGCGGGTTTAGGTTTGAAACATGCGCTGAATCAGTTGACTGAAACTGAACAGGCCAGGTTGACGCCAAGTCAGTGGCAATCTGTTTTGCAGGCTTTGCATCGCCCGCAACCGCAGCTGGGTTTGGGGGAAGCCTTGAGCGGTAAGGCGAATGCAGGTATTGATGTTTCCGACGGTCTGCTGGCTGATCTCGGGCATATTCTTGAGTGTTCGCAAGCGCGTTTGCAGCAGGCGCTTGGCGCAGAACTTTATTTGAACGAGCTGCCTTTGTCATCGGCCATGCAGGCGTGGTTTGCCCATGAAAGCAGTTGGCATCTGCCGTTAGCGGCGGGGGATGACTACCAGCTGTGTCTGACCATGAGCGAGGCGGTTTATACGCAGTTAAAGACTCAGTTTCCGGATCATCTGTATCGTATTGGCAAAATCACGTCGGCGGACGGAATTGTCTTTTGGGATAGGCCGCAAGCACAAGGTGGCAAGGCGATGAGTCATAAAGATGTGTTGGGAGAGCCGTATTGCCATGCCAATGGCTATCAGCATTTTTAAGT
>JACXUQ010000072.1 GCA_014763835.1 Thiotrichales bacterium | reverse complement strand
GGCCAGGCTGCTCACTACGAGGGTCGAACCCTGCGCGCTGGCCGCGGCTGCCGAGGCTTGTTCGCCGTGGGCGTGGAACAGCATCTGATAGGCGATGGGCGCGAGCAGAACGGGATGCTCAAATGACTGACCCAATAGTTCAAGACGGGTATGGCCGCTGCGTACATCCATCAGCGGTCTGGGGATAAGGCGCGGTTGGATAAAAGCATGCAGATTCGCTTCGTAGGTGCGGCCTGTGCCGGCACTGTCTTGTAGGTAATTCCAGGCTTGCGGGTGGCGGATATGCTGTTTGGCCAAGGCTTTAAATTGTCTTAGGCTGGGTGTTTGGCTGTGGTTCATCAGGTCTCTGCCCACATGCGTAGTAGATTGTGGTAGGTGCTGGTGAGATTGACGATTTCACCCGCTTCGCCATATTGTTGGCGCAATGCCATAATGTTGAGATCGAGGTCATAAAGCAGACGGCGGCGTTCGTCTTCGCGGATCATGCTTTCCGTCCAGAAAAACGAGGCGGTACGTGCGCCTTGCGTGACCGGTTCAACGCGGTGCACGCTTGAGGAGGGGTAGAGAATCATATCGCCGGCCGGCAGTTTGACGCGTTTTTCGCCAAAGGTGTCTTCCACCACCAGTTCGCCGCCGTCGTATTCGTGCGGCTCGGAGAAAAACAGGGTGCAGGAGACATCGGCACGCACGCGAAACTGGCCGTTGGGCGCGGTACGGATGGCATTATCGACATGATTGCCGAAGGTGTTCATTTCACCGGTGTAACAGTTGAAATAGGGCGGCAGGATTTTTTTGGGCAAGGCGGCGCTGAAAAACAGCGGATGGCGGTTAAGCGCACCGAGCACAATCTGCTGCAGTTGCCGGGTTGTGTCACTGTCCTCCGGCAGTTGAAAATTGCGTTTGACCTTGGCGGCCTGTGCACCGGCGGTTTCGCGTCCGTCAATCCAACCGGCGGCGGTGAGCAGGTTGCGGCAGGTTTGCAGTTCCTCGGCGGTCAGCACCTTGGGGATATGTAACATCATAAGCGAGTGCTCCTGTCTGGAAAGCGTCGCCCGCGGGAAATTAGGTTTTCCTGCGGGGACATTGAGGGTGGCTAGAGGGTTAAAATTTAAACTCGCCGGTCAGCATATAGGCCTGATCCGAGCCGGGCACCACAAAGCCGCCGTTGTCGTAAACCGATTCATACCAGTCGGTATTGAAGAGGTTGACCACATTCAGACGCAGGGTGTAATCCTTCTGTTCGTAAGCCAGCATCGCATCCCAACGCACATACGAGGGTACGGTATTCGGGTCGAACTCGCCGGTGCCGCCGCTGGTCGGGCTGTAAGCGTAGCGTTCGCCTTTGGCATCCAGACCGCCGCCGACTTTCCAGCCGTGCGGCAGTTTGTAGGTTGTCCACAGGTTATAGGTATATTCCGGCGTATTACGGGCGCGTTGTCCTTCAAAGTTAGGGTTGGCCGCCACAATGGTTCCTGAACGGTTCGCTTGGGGAGGGGCCACTTCGAGAATTTTGGCATCCATTAAAGCGGCGCCGGCAAAGACTTCCCAGTTAGGCGTAATGCGACCGGCGACTTCCACTTCCAAACCGTCGGTACGGCGTTTTTGGGTCAGCACCGAGGCGGTCGCTTCCAGATCGGTACTGCGCTCCCACTGTTTATCGGCTCGGTAAAGCGCGGTGCGCAGGGTCAAATCGCCGTCCAGCAGGAACCATTTGGCACCGAGTTCCATCACCTGGCTGCGTTCCGGTGGGAATTCACCACCGTCCAACTGATAGAGGTCGGCTGTGGGGCTGAAGGAGTCGCTGTAGCTTAGATAGTAATGCGAGGCTTCGTCGGGCTGCCAGGAGAGTGCCGAGCGGTAGCTCTGCTCGCCAAAGTCCAGTTTGGGGGAGTTGGTGCTGGAGTATTTGGCATTCAACTGGTCATGACGCACGCCCAGCAAGAGTTTCCAGTCGGGGATAAATTCAAACTGATCCTGCACAAAAATCGAGTAGGAATCGCCTTTGTAAGTGGTTGGCGTGCCAGTGATGACGCCCGGACTATAGGTTTTGGGATCACCGCTGGCGGACAGATTCAACAGGCCGGCACGTTTGCTGTCTTCGTGCAGGTATTCAATGCCGGCCATCATCTCGTGCGGCACGCCGCCGATCATGCGTTTATGGGTAATATCCGATTGCAGCGCCAGATTGTGAACATCCAGATGACGGGTCGCAAAGCTGTCACTGGTTAAATCAGAGGCGCTCGGTTTGGCGGCGGCATAGTCACGCAGGTAGTGAGCGTTGCGAACGACGGTACGCAAATCGGTGTTTTTGTCGATTTTGTAGTGGTGCGTCAAGGTGGTGATGTCGGTTTCGCTCTTGTCGAAGCTGCGCGGACTGCCGTAGAAGTGGCCGAACATCTCATCCTGCGGTTTTTTATCCACAAAGCGGATACCGTAATCGGGGTTATCGTCGGTGACGGTATGGATATGGCTGATAACCAGTTCGTTGCCGGTATTCAAGCCAAAGCCTAGGCTGGCGGCAATGCCACCGCGCTCGATGTCGGCTTCCGCGCCGTTTTCGGGATTGCTGCGGAAGCTGCCCTGGCTGCGTTTCATCACATTGACGCGCGCCGCGGTGGTGTCGCCGAGTTTTTTATTGAAGTCGCCGGTGATTTCGCTGTAATCGTGGCTGCCGGTACTCAGACTGACTTTGTTGGCATCTTGCAGTTTGGGTGTTTTACTGACCTGATTGATCACGCCGCCGGCCTGACCGCGGCCAAACAGCATAGAGCCGGAACCGCGCAGGACATCGACCTGTTCCAAGTTAAAGGTTTCGCGGTTGTATTGGGCGGTGTCGCGTACGCCGTCCAGATACATGTCGCCAAAGGTGTAGAAGCCGCGCAGCATCATGTTGTCGCCGGCACGGCCGCCTTCGGCCGCATTAAACGTTAAGCCGGAGACGTTGCGCAGCGCTTCCTTAAGCGAGGAGACCTGTTGATCTTCCATCAACTGCTGGGTCACGGTGGTCAGGGCTTGCGGAACGTCATGCGGATCTTGCTGCATTTTGCCGACACGGGTGGTGGTGCCCTGATAGCCGTTGTTTTCGCGGATGTCGGCATTTTCCGCCGCGTCGCGCACTTCAACCGTGCTCAAGGTAGGTGACGGCTCGGCCGCCATGACCAGCGGGTTGATCAGCCCCATGCCGCAAACCATTGCGCCCAACGTCGAGATAGGGGTAGCGAGGGGTTTCTTTTTGAGGGGGTGATCGTTTTTAGGATGTGCCATAGGATTTTCCTTTCTTTTGTGGTGAGAAAAACCTGGCTGGCTGGGCATGGGCTTGGCTGGCTGGGTTGGTTAAAAAATTTAATGGGGTTGTGTAGGCGCGGTTGTCTGTGAGGAGGCGGCCTGTTGGGTAATGAAGCCGACCTTGTTCAAGCCGGCTGCACGCAGCATCGACAATACTTCGGTCAGACGCTGATAGGGCAGGGTTTTGTCGGCTTCAATACGAACCGCCGGCGGGGTGGCGGCCAACGCCGCTTCGGCCATGATCTCTTTGGCCGCTTCGTCATCGGTCAGGGTCAGTTCGTTCCATTGCAAAGCGCCTTGTGCCGAGATGGCAAGGGTCACGGCCTGCGGGTCGTCCTCCACGGCCTGGGCGTTGGCCTTGGGCAAATCCACCTTCAGCGCCTGTGTCATCAGGGGTGCGGTGACAATGAAAATAATCAGCAGCACCAGCATCACATCCACCAACGGGGTGGTGTTGATGTCTGCCATCGGGCGTTGCGGGCCGCCATTCAAACCGCTATCTAAGCCGCCAAACGCCATCTTAGTGCTGCTCCTGTTGCATGGGGTGTTCGGCCATGAAGTACAGATGTAAATCGTGGGCAAAACCGTCCAGTTCGGCCGAAACCAAGCGCAGTTGGCGGTTAAAGGCGTTATAAGCGAGTACCGCCGGAATCGCCACAAACAGCCCCAGCGCGGTCATAATCAAGGCTTCGCCCACCGGTCCTGAAACCTGATCCAATCCAAGCTGGCCGCTTGAGCCGATATTCATCAGCGCATGGTAAATCCCCCAAACCGTGCCGAACAGGCCGACAAAGGGGGCGGTAGAACCGATAGAGGCCAGTAGCGTCTGGCCGTTTTCGAGACGGCTGTTGACGTGGTTTAAGGCACCGCGCAAGGCCTGCACCATGACTTCACTGGCGGGCAGGGTGTCGGCCAGAAAAGTGGGGTGCTGGTTGTTTAGCCAGTTGCGTCCTTTGTCACCCGCCAGCGCCAGCGCGTGGTAGGCCGGCAGTTTATGGAGCCGCTGCACGCCCGATGGCCAGTCAGGCGCGTGCCAGAACTGTTGGGTAACGCCTGGTGTCAGCCAGCGGTAACGCGAAAACTGCCAAAACTTGAACAGAATCACACTCCAACTCAGCACGGACATCAGCAGCAGTATCCAGAATACCGTGTGCGTGATGGCATCTCCGGCCTGCCAAAAACTTTCAAATTGTGATTGCATGATGGTTTCTCCGATTATTTATGTGTTTTGTAAAACAAATTTAACGGGTACGAGTACCGTGCTTTCAATATTCACTGAACCCTGTTTGGCGGGGCTGAACTGCCAATTTTTGACCGCCTCCAGCGCCGCCTTGTCCAGGCGCTTGTAACCCGAAGTGGCGTAAAGTTCCACCTGTTTAGCCTGGCCCGCGGCGCTGACCCGTACCTTCAAAACCACCGTGCCTTCCTCGCCTGCGCGTTTTGACAGACGTGGATAATGCGGCAGCGGATTGTTCAGGTAGTCGGCACTGGCTTCAATCAAAGGTTCCTCCGGTGGCGCCGAATGCGGCAATGCCTCCGGCGTCATTTCTTTAAGCGGGCTGTCAACCGGCGGCAAATCGGTGTCGTTAGGTTGTAACTGCTCAGACGCTTCAACCGGTTCTTCTACGACTTTATCCTGCGGTTTTTCAACTGGGGCTTTCGGTGTTGGTTGCGGTTCTTGGATTTTTTTCGGTTTTTTTGGCTCTTCAATTTCCGGTTTTTTAATGACCTTTTCCGCCAGAGGGTCTTTTTCAATGACCTCTTCGACCGGTTGAACCGTCTGTGGCAGCGGTTGTGGCATCGTCGCCGGAGGGGAGACCTGCGTCAATTCCACCCAGGTAATCTGTTCTTCCTGTTGCTGCGCACGCAGTTCGGGCGTGGCGATTTGCCAGAACCAGGCGATCAAAAGCGCGTGCAGCAGCAGTGCGCCAAGAAACGAGGTGAATGTTGTCGTGCGTTTAAAGTTGAACATAAGTCTTTATCGGTTAATTACCTGGTGGTTTGTCTTGTTTTTGTGTGAGGCGCAGGGTCGCCGTTTAAAATACTTTGCAAATCCTAATGCAAAGCATTCTTATTATCAATACATGGGTTAATAAAATAATAAATAAAAATTATTCGTATTTGTATTTGAAAAAAGCTCGGGTCTTATCTATCATAATGAGCATTATGATGAATAAGGTGGCGGGGTCTTGGTCGCGCTGTCAAGAGCAAGAGTTGGTTTGAATATGACAGAAAATAAAGGAAAGTCGCCGCTGCGATCCGCGGCAGATGTCGCTGACGCAGCGGTGAGATCAAAGGAAACCAGGGTGTTAGAAAGCAAGCAGCTATTGCAAGACGATTCACAAGTGTTGATTAAGCATGGTGAAACGCTCTACCGCCTGCAGCGTACCAAAGAGAATAAGCTGATTCTGACCAAATGAGTGCTTTGTTCGTGCTGAATGTTTCAGGGCAGAGCGGTGAAACTAATGCTTTTGTAAATGATAACAATTCTTTTTTGTATTGATATTTGGGTTGTTTGAGTGTACGATGAGGCGACTTATTGAAATTAACAAGGAGTGCGACCATGCTGGCAGTGAAAGATCTCACCATTGCATTGGGTGAACGTCAGGTGTTACGCAATTTTGTAATGGACATGCCGCAAGGCGAGATTGTGGCGATTCTGGGCCAGAGCGGTAGCGGCAAGACGACCATGTTGCGCGCCATTGCCGGCTTGCAGTGTGCGCAGGCCGGTGAAGTGCATCTGAACCGTACCTGTGTATTGTGCGGCGACAAGTGTCTGGTGCCGCCGCAAAAGCGCGGCATCGGCATGGTGTTTCAGGATTACGCGCTGTTTCCGCATATGACGGTGGAGCAGAACATTCTGTTTGGCATTGCCTCCTGGAGCAAGAAAGAGCGCCAGCAGCGGTTGCAGGAGCTGATGGCGCTGGTACGTTTGCCGGTGGAGATGGCTAAACGCTATCCGCACGAGTTGTCCGGCGGCCAGCAGCAGCGCGTGGCGTTGGCGCGCGCGTTGGCGCCGCGTCCCGGATTGGTGTTGTTGGATGAGCCTTTTTCGAGTCTGGATTCGCAGACGCGCTATGCGTTGGTGGATGAGGTCAAGCGGGTTCTGAAAGCCGAAGGGGTGTCGGCGATTTTGGTGACGCACGATCTCCAGGAAGCCGAGCGGCTGGCGGATCGTATCGGCGAGTTGAACGAAGGTGTTATCGACACCTGGAAGACGTTGCATTGATGTTTTAGTAGCGTGAGGAGAAATCAAAAATGACCTTCAAAAAAACTCAACAGGCCGGGTATGCGGCGACTATTTTGGCAGCGGCTTTGTCACTGCTGGCACCCATGTATGCCTATGCGCAAGAGGTCGTGGTTTACAGTTCGCGCACCGAACATCTGATTAAGCCGGTCTTTGAGGCGTTTACTCAGGACACCGGCATCAA
>JACXUQ010000505.1 GCA_014763835.1 Thiotrichales bacterium | reverse complement strand
GTGTTCAGCAGAATCGCATCCACCCCCATCTCCATCGCCTGAATGGCGTGCGACGGTTTGCCGATGCCGGAGTCGACAATCAGGGTGATTTCCGGGAAGCGGTCGCGGATCGCCCGCAGCGCATAAGGGTTCAATAGTCCCTTGCCTGTGCCGATCGGCGAGCCCCAGGGCATAATCACCTTGCAGCCGAGTTCGACCAGGTGGCGGGCGATGACCAGATCGTCGGTGCAGTAGGGCAGCACTTTGAAGCCGTCGTTCAACAGGATTTCGGCGGTCTTGACCAGTTCGATCGGGTCGGGTTGCAGATTGTAGTCGTCGCCGACCAGCTCCAGTTTAACCCAGTCGGTCTGGAACAGTTCGCGGCTCATTTTGGCCATGTTCACCGCTTCTTTGCTGGAGTGGCAACCGGCGGTATTGGGCAGCAGATGCAGGCCGAGCGACTGGATCATCTCCCAGAAACTGGCGCCGCCATTGGCCTGCGGGTTCTGGCGGCTTAGCGAGAGCGTGACTACCTGAGCGCCGGAGGCCTTAATGGAATCCTGCATGACTTGTGGCGACGGATAGAGCGCACTGCCGATCAGTAGGCGACTGTTCAGTTCCGTGCCATAAATATTTAAAGGTTTTGACATAGTGGTGTCCATGATTAACCACCCTGAATGGCGGAAATGACCTCGATGCGGTCATTTTCCTGCAGGGCGGTGGTGGCGTGTTCCGATGCCGGAATAAAGTTCTGGTTGAGCACCAGCGCAAAAGGCGGAACGGCACCAGACGAAGAACTCGGCGAAGAGCCGAGAAAGGCGATAACGGCATCCATCAGGCTGCTGCCGGCTTTTATGTCCATTGGTTGGTCGTTGATATGGATAGTGATGTTCATGTTTGTTTATTTGTTAACCACAAACGAAGACGCAAATTTTATGTATTCAGTATTTAAGGGCGCTTTTTAAATAGTTTTAGACTTTAAGAGAGCTTTGCACGAGATGGCTACACGAATAAAAATGGTTAAAAATAGCCTGATTTTTGTTGAAAAACTTGCTAATAGCGAGCTATTAGCTG
>JACXUQ010000504.1 GCA_014763835.1 Thiotrichales bacterium | reverse complement strand
TAATTTACGAAGAGATACAGCGTTTAGGATATGAGGGAAGTCTACGTTGGCTGCAACAAGTGATGCAGAAATATGAGCTGCGTAAAAGAGTTCAAGATGAGGAAAAACTTATCCGCTTTGAAACTGATCCAGGCAAGCAGATGCAAGTGGACTGGGTAGAGTTTCCAAAAGATAATCTTTCAGCGTTTGTAGCAACTATGGGATATTCCAGAACCTCTTATGTTGAATATGTTGATAATGAGAAAATAGAAACACTTTTAGGGTGTCATATGAATGCATTTAACTACTTCGGAGGAGTTCCGCAGGAGTGTTTGTATGACAATATGAAAACAGTCATCATAAAACGCAACGCTTATGGATTTGGAAAACATCAATTCAACGCTCTCTTTGAAGACTTTTCCAAACACTGCGGATTTAATCTCAAAGTGTGTAAACCGTATCGTGCAAAAACGAAAGGGAAAGTTGAGAGATTCAATCACTATCTCAGGTACAGCTTTCACAATGCGCTACGAGTAAAACTGGCGATGAAAAACTATAAAGTGAATATTGATAATGCAAACGCGGAAGTCCTTAAATGGCTTGACGATATAGCTAATGTGCGGATACATCAAACGACACTGCAACGTCCGTTTGACTTACTGGCACGCGAGCAGCCCCACCTGCTTTGCGTCCCTAAACCTTATGGTGGCATCCATCCGAAGGTTGTAATACAAAGTGTATCAAAAAAAGAAAGTACATTCAAGAGAAATACAGACATAGATTCGATCTATATCCCAAGCAGAGATATACAAACCTATGATGACCTAATTCCTGCTGTTGCACTCTATATGGCGACACTGTACCCAATGTATACAGGAGGTGCTTTATGGAATTAAATGAGGAGATATTAAATCTATGCCGGTCATTGAAACTCTCTACTGTAGCGGAGGAATATCATACTATTGCTACAACAGCCGCAAAAGAGAGTTGGCAATATATACAGTTTTTACATGAGCTTTTAAAGCTTGAAAGCGATAACAGGATGGATCGAAGTAAAAGTGTTCTTACCAAACT
>JACXUQ010000503.1 GCA_014763835.1 Thiotrichales bacterium | reverse complement strand
ACCCCTATCCACAAGTCATCCCATGACTTTTCAACGTCAGCGGGTTCGGTCCTCCACTGGCTCTTACACCAGCTTCAACCTGCTCATGGATAGATCACTTAGTTTCGGGTCTGCAGCAACTAACTGTTCGCACGTTAATACTCGCTTTCGCTACGGCTTCTCGTTTGATTAACCTCGCTAGTCACCACAACTCGCAGGCTCATTATGCAAAAGGCAGTCCATCACCCTGTATAAAACATAGGGCTCTGAATGATTGTAGGCAAATGGTTTCAGGTTCTATTTCACTCCGCTTGCCGCGGTTCTTTTCACCTTTCCCTCACGGTACTGGTTCACTATCGATCTGTAAGTAGTATTTAGCCTTGGAAGGTGGTCCTCCCATATTCAGTCAGGATTTCTCGTGTCCCGACCTACTCGTTTAATTCGTGGTTAGTTTTCGTATACGGGACTGTCACCCTCTACGGTCAATCTTTCCAAATTGTTCTACTAACACCCCACAAACTTTAGGGCTAATCCGGTTTCGTTCGCCACTACTCCCGGAATCTCGGTTGATTTCTTTTCCTTCAGGTACTGAGATGTTTCACTTCCCTGAGTTCGCTCCCCTAAGGGTGACATGATTCACACCATGCCGGGTTGCCCCATTCGGATATCTATGGATCACGGCTTCTTGACAGCTCCCCATAGCTTTTCGCAGTCTAGTACGTCCTTCTTCGCCTCTTACAGTCTAGGCATCCACCATTCGCCCTTAAATTAATTTCTAATTAATCTAAGTTCACTACCTTATTAAATGCAATGAGTCATCTTTTTCATGATTCTTGAATTTCAATAAGTTTTTTTGAGTTTGCACATGAAAGAATTCATTTTTATCTTATACTTCTCAATATAAAATTTTCTGAATCTTTTTTTGTTAAATTGTAATCTTTTTTGACTTCTTTCAGTAAATTCTATCAAGCTCTAAGTTTCTCACTTTTCACTTTTAGTTCTTCACTTAAAAAGTCGCAACATTACGTTAGACTCTTAACAATGTTATGTTATATATCGCTTAGATTTCTAAAAATCTAAT
>JACXUQ010000502.1 GCA_014763835.1 Thiotrichales bacterium | reverse complement strand
GTAAGGATTTAAACAGTTTGGAGCATTTGGATGCATGGTTAACCAAGATCATGCATAATCAGTTTTTAGACAATATGCGCTTCAATCGCCGCTGGGAGTGGGCGGAGGAAGCCGAAATCGACGATCATCTGGTGGTCGATTGCAGCGAAACCGAACTGATTAAAAAGCAGACCGCCGAGCAATTTTACGATGCCATCGCCAAGCTGCCTTTCGCGCAGCGCGAAGCGATTACCCTGGCGGATTTGCAGGGATTCAGCTATCAGGAAATTGCCGAAATCACCGCCACGCCGATCGGTACCGTCATGAGCCGGATTGCACGTGGCCGCGAGCGTTTGAGAACCCTATTGCAACATCACGACATCAACCAACCCAACGTTGTGTCGCTACGGAGAAAATAATGGCTAAGGTATTTGAAAGTTATCAGCTTCATGCCTATGTTGACGGCCAGTTGAGCCGCGAAGAGTGTCTGGAAATCGAGTTGGCGATGCAGCTGCAGCCCGAGTTGGAACAGGAAATTGCACAGCTGCGTGCCTTGAAAGCGCAGGTCAAGGAGATGTATCAGGATATTGCCGTGCCCGAAAAAGTGCGCCAAAATGCCAAGCCGTCACGGGTGTGGTCACTGCCCAAAACGGTGGCGGCTTCCTTGGTTTTAGGGGCGTTTTTGGGCGCGGGCAGCCTGCAGGTTTATCTGAACGGTACGACCTTATTGCCGATGACGCAGCAGCAGGTCGCCGAAGGCAAATACCTGATTCATCTCGATTCCGACGACCATGCCAAGCAGGCGTTGGCGTTACAGGAGGTGGAGCGTCTTTTGCAGGAGGGCGGCTCGCACGTCGAGGTCGATTTCATTTCCAATTATCAGGGGGTGACCCTGTTTGATGTCAATAATCCCAACCGTCAGGAGCTGGAGGGGTTGTTGAGCAAGTACGATAATCTGACCCTGTATGCCTGCAAACGCGCGTTGGAGCGGGCGATGGAAAAGGGCCAGACTTTGCAGATGCTGCCGCAGGTCAAGCATGAGCAACCCGCGATTGATGCGGTGGCGCAACGTCTGAGTACGGG
>JACXUQ010000071.1 GCA_014763835.1 Thiotrichales bacterium | reverse complement strand
ACGCAGCTAATAGCTCGCTATTAGCAAGTTTTTCAACAAAAATCAGGCTATTTTTAACCATTTTTATTCGTGTAGCCATCTCGTGCAAAGCTCTCATTTAAAAAAACCGGCGAGTTTCTTTGCGAAATAACCGAATGCAAACTAAAATTGTTTCATAAAAATAATAACACCCACACCAAATCAGTCAGTGAGACGCAATTTTATGGGCAGCAAATCGACTTCGGTTTTACACCGCTACCAAGCCAACCCGGATCAATCCAATCAACTAAAAGATCAATGCATCAGAAAGATCGAAGAATTCAATCTAAGCTGCAATCCAGTCCACTTCACCCTCGTGTATGAATGGCTCAGCGAAGTCGACCCTTATCTCAGCGAAGAGCTGGATCGCGTTTTCAAGTTGGCACAATACGATGATGAAACGGCCGAAAACCTGTTTATCAAACTCATCGCGCAACTACTCTACAAATCCCTGCCCGCCGAAAAAACCGACGCCATCCTCAATCAACTGCTTTTCAGCCTTGACCGCTGGATGACCAACACCCAAGAAAAACAGCAGTTAATCCAGAACGAAATCGAGTTAATACAATCCACCAAACTGAACGACAAAGCCTATACGCGGCCTTTCGACCGCATCAGCTGCACGCTACAGGAACTGGTTGAAAACACCCAGTCGCTGCACCAGCAAGTCAATGATTCGACCCAAGAGATCCGTCTGCTCAAGGAAGAGCTGGAACGTACCACCAAGATCGCCAAAACCGATGAACTCACCAACATCCCAAATCGTCGCGGCTTTAATGAAATCATTGATTTGCTTAGCCGGCAAGCCATGGAAAAAAGCTCTACCTTTGCGATTGTTTTGCTGGATATCGACCACTTCAAAAACATCAACGATACGTTTGGACACCTGATAGGCGACAGCGTGCTGCGCTATCTTGCCAAATTACTGCACCGAGAAACCAAAGGTCAGGACAGCATTGCACGCTTTGGCGGCGAAGAATTTGCCATCCTGCTGCCGGATACCGGTTATTCCGACGCCATTAATGTCGCCAACAATATCCGTAAAAAAATCGCTGCCCGCCCGCTGCAAGTGCGCTCAAGCAATCTACCTCTGCAAATCACCGTCTCCGCCGGTGTCGCCATGTATCAACTCGGCGAAGAGATCGAAACCTTGTTAACCCGCGTGGACGAATGTCTCTACAAAGCCAAAGGCAAAGGGCGCAACCACATCGTCGGTGAAAGCGATTATTAATGCCCGGTACTGTTCAGGTCAATCTGATTTGCGGCCCCCTGGGCTCAGGAAAAACCAGCTTGGTCCGTCACCTACTCAAAAACAAGCCGGGTAACGAGCAATGGACCCTGCTGGTTAACGAATTTGGCGCTGCCGGCATAGACGGCACCATTCTTGAGAACACTGCGGACACACAGGTTTTTGAACTGCCGGGCGGCTGCATTTGCTGCAGCGCACAGGGCGAATTGAAAAACACCCTCAACCACATACTCACCCAAACCAACACACAGCGCCTGCTTATCGAACCCACCGGGCTGGGTGAGCCCGACAGCATTGTCGATCTGCTACGCAGCCTCGACCAGCAAAAACAACTCCGTTTACAGACACTCTTTAGCGTTTTCGACACTTCCATCCTGAAACTCGACGAAATCGAACGCTACACCGTTCTGCAAAACCTGATGAATATGGCCGACGTAATTGTCCTCAACAAACAAGACCTCGCCAGCACAGCGCAACTGGACGCGCTAACCCAATATTGCAGCACGCTTTACCCGCCCAAAAACGCGGTCATCATCACCCAGCAAGGTGAAATCGACGCCCAGAACCTGCTTGACCACACTCATAACCATTACACAGAGCACGCAGCGTCATCCCGCCAACATCAACACCACCATGCACTCAACCGGCATCTCGACACCTCCCTGCCCCACCTTCTGCCGTTCAAGGGAATCGACTTCGGCACACAAGTCACGCGCAAATATAAATTTGAATTGGGCGTACACGCGCTCGGTTACATCTTCACGCCCGAGACTCTCTTTGACTGGAAAAAAATCCTGACGCTTTTTCAGGATTTTACAAACTCAACAGGCCGGGCAGGCATCAAACGCGCCAAAGGCGTTTTCAGGGTCGGCAATCCGTGGATACTGTTTCAATGGAGCAACCAGCACGTCAGCCGCGAATACATCGCTTACCGACGCGATTCACGTCTGGAACTGCTTATTGATCAAGACCAACCGTTTGACTTCATCGCGTTTGAAAAAGCCCTGCAAGCCTGCCTGCAGAATAAAAACAATTAAACACGATTGATGCTTTTCAAAATTCATTCCAACCCAACCGCCCACACCCCCAAAATTGCGATAGTATTTTTTAACCTGGGATAGAAAATTTTATTTTTATTTTTTCGCCATTTTTCACAAAGTTATCCACAGCCTTTTAAGGGCCGATTTTGGCGCTTTGGAAAGAGTTGTCCACAGACTTTATCCCCAATCCACTCCCCAAGGCGAGCAATTTCGTGTATTGCCTAGTGCGTAAAAATCCACTATATTTTGCATTTAAAACCTTTCTACCAACTTTTATACACAGGTGTAAATCGCTCATGACAAACCAGAACATCCAGGTTACTAAACGCAACGGCAGCAAAGAAGCTATCGACTTGGAGAAAATCCATCGCGTCATCACTTGGGCCGCCGAAGGCCTGGAAAACGTCTCCGTTTCCGAAGTAGAACTGCGCTCGCACATCCAGTTCTACGACGGCATCACGACCTCTGACATTCATGAAACCATTATCAAATCGGCCGCCGACCTGATTTCCGAAAAAGCACCGGACTATCAGCACCTCTCGGCACGTTTGGCCATTTTCCACCTGCGCAAAAAAGCCTTCGACCGCTTTACCCCGCCGACCCTGTTTGAGCACATCAACAAGATGGTGCGCATCGGCATGTACGACAAGGCCATTCTCGAAGATTACAGCAAACAGGAAATCGACGCTCTGGACAGCTATATCCAACACGACCGCGACCTGAGCTTCAGCTATGCCGCCGTTAAGCAGCTGGAAGGCAAATACCTGGTGCAGAACCGCGTTACCGGCAAAATTTATGAAAGTCCGCAGTTTATCTACATGCTCATTCCGATGTGCCTGTTCTCGCATTATCCAAAGGAAACACGCCTGCAGTACGTCAAGGATTTCTACGACGCCGCATCCCTGTTCAAACTGTCGCTACCGACCCCAATCATGTCCGGCGTGCGCACCCCGACACGCCAGTTCAGCTCGTGCGTGCTGATCGAGTGCGGCGACTCGCTGGACTCCATCAATGCCACCTCGTCGTCGATAGTCAAATACGTGTCGCAACGTGCCGGTATTGGCGTCAACGTGGGGCGCATCCGCGCGCTGGGCAGTGAAATCCGCGGCGGCGAAGCCTACCACACCGGCATGATTCCGTTTATCAAACACTTCCAGACGGCGGTTAAATCCTGCTCGCAGGGCGGCGTGCGCGGCGGTGCGGCCACCCTGTTCTATCCTATCTGGCACTTGGAAGTGGAATCGCTGATCGTGCTTAAAAATAACCGCGGTGTAGAAGAAAACCGTGCGCGCCACCTCGACTACGGCGTGCAGATCAACAAACTGATGTACCAGCGCATGATCGAAGGCGGCGAAATCACCCTGTTCAGCCCGTCGGACGTACCGGGCCTGTACGATGCTTTCTTTGCCGATCAAGCCGAGTTCGAACGCCTCTACAAGATTTACGAAGCCGACGACAGCATTCGTAAGAAAAAACTGAAGGCGTTGGATCTGTTCACCCAGATCGCGCAGGAACGTGCGCAGACCGGCCGCATCTATATCCAGAACGTTGACCACTGTAATACCCACAGCCCGTTTGACCCGCAAAAGGCGCCGATTCACCAATCCAACCTGTGTCTGGAAATCGCCCTGCCGACCAAACCGCTGAATTCGGTTGAAGACCCTAACGGTGAAATCGCACTGTGTACACTATCCGCCTTCAACCTGGGCGCGCTGGACAATCTGGATGAATTGGAATCCCTTTCGGAGCTGATTGTGCGTGCGCTCGACAGCCTATTGGATTATCAGGACTATCCGGTGGAAGCGGCACGTCACGCCAGTATCGGGCGCCGTACGCTCGGCATTGGTGTCACCAACCTGGCTTACTATCTGGCCAAAAACTACACCAAATACTCGGACGGCTCGGCCAACGGCTTGATTCACCGCACCTTTGAAGCGATTCAATACTACCTGCTCAAAGCCTCCAATAAACTGGCCAAGGAACAGGGCAAGTGCGACTATTTTGGCGACACCACCTATGCGCAAGGCGTGTTGCCGATCGACACTTACAAACGTGATTTGGATGAAGTCTGCAATGAACCTTTGCATCTGGATTGGGAAGCGCTACGTGAAGAGATCAAAACCCACGGTCTGCGTAACTCGACCCTGACGGCTTTGATGCCTTGCGAAACCTCTTCGCAAATCACCAACTCCACCAACGGTATCGAACCGCCGCGTGGTTATGTTTCGGTCAAAGCCTCCAAAGACGGCATCCTCAAGCAAGTGGTGCCGGGCTTTAAAGAGTTCCGCAACCAGTACGAACTGCTGTGGCATATCCCCAACAACCGCGGTTATATCCAGCTGGTAGGCATTATGCAGAAATTTGTGGATCAGGCGATTTCGGCGAACACCAACTACGATCCGTCCAAGTTCGACGAAGACAAGGTGCCGGTCAAAGTCATCCTGCAAGACCTGCTCTACGCCTATAAAATGGGCTTAAAAACCATGTACTATCACAACACCCGCGACGGTGCGGATGATGCCCATGAAGATGACGGCTGCGCAGGCGGGGCTTGCAAGCTCTAAGCCAAACGGCTTCAGATTAAGTCCCTTATTTAAAGGGGCTTTTTAATACGCATAAAACCCTCCAATCTATACTTTTAAATGCCTCATGCGTAGAATAGGCGGCAAAAAAGCCTGGCGCAAAAAGCACATCCCCAATATGCACACCATAAAAGATCAGATCCAAGTGGCTGAACAGATACTCAAACGTATCGATGTCCCGCTTATCCCTACAGAAATTATCGAACTGCAAAAGCTCTTTGCAAAAAGCGAAATGCCGGATCCAAAGAAGATTCACAACCTGGTCGCATCCAATCCGATGCTCGCCAGCGAACTGATCAGCCTCGCCAATCTGCCGAGCTTAAACGGTAACAGCAACGTCAAAATCAAAGACATCAACAGCGCTATTTACCGGCTTGGCAACAATCAGATTAAAAACTACATCCTATCCATTTATATCAAGGAACTGCTCGATAAAAACCGTATCAGCGGCTTGAGCTATCACTCCCGCAATATCGCCGTCATTGCCTCAATGATTGCCAAATACTCCAAATTTATCAATCAGGGGGAAGCCTACCTGTTAGGCTTGCTGCACGACATCGGCACCTTCGCACTGACGGAAATAGAACAGGATTACGGTCAAACTTTTGTGGGCAAACTCGTGGAACATTATGGTTCCCACAAACGCGAATATGAACGCTTTGGCACCACCCATTCGGCCATGGGCTATGTCATTACCAAATCTCTGAGCCTGCCCAACTCGTTCAGCCAGACTATTTTGCTGCACCACGAACATGATCTGAGCAGAATCAACAACGAAAAACTGCGCCATATGGTCGCGGTGATCGAATTGGCGCATGCCCTACTATTGGAGCAGAAACACAAGGAAGGAAAATGCCCGGAGAATAAAAAACTGCTGCAGAATGCCCAGCAGGCTTTGCAGCTGAATGATGAAGGGATCGCCTCCATCAAAGCCGGCTTGAGTGACTTTCTGCTATAAAGTGTGTTGAAAATTTAACGTTTTGGAAAGGCCGGCCAGGCAAAATCACAATCGCCCGCCACCATAAAGTGCGGATTCAGCAAAGACTCGGACTGCTCGTAACGCAGCGCTTTGCCATAACGGTCCACCAGCTTGCCGCCGGCCTCCTCAACCACGCATTGCGCCGCCGCCGTGTCCCACAAGGAAGTCGGCCCAAAACGCGGATAGACATCCGCCGCACCTTCGGCCACCAGACAGGACTTGATGGCCGAGCCCATTCTGACCGTTTCGGTCTCCCCCAAAGCCGTCATAAACGCCTTGGTGGAACTGCCATGCCGGCGACTCACCGCCACTCTGACAGGAACACCCGGCTTAAGCGAACGCACATGGATACGTTGCTTTTCATCCAGGCAAGCCTGCCATTCTTGACTTGATAGGCTTTGCGGAATCACCTGCTTATAGGCGCCCTCACCGCTGAGCGCACAATACAGCACCCGCGTCACCGGCACATAGACCACCCCAAGAATACTTCTACCCTGATCGACCAGCGCAATATTCACACTGAACTCACCAGTACGTTCGATAAACTCTTTGGTGCCGTCCAACGGGTCAACCAGCCAGAAGGTCTGCCAATTCTTGCGGACGGCAAACGGCACCTCCGCCACACTCTCCTCCGTCACTAGCGGAATGGCAGGTGTCAGACGGCTCAAGGCATGGCAAATCAGTGCATCCGCACGTTTGTCCGCCAGCGTGACCGGCGTACCGTCACCCTTGTGTTCAATCTGGGCATCATCGTAGTCGTCATAGACCTCGACAATCACATCGCCCGCTTCCACGGCAATACGACACACCTGCGGCAGCAGTTTGGCCAAGTCCATCATCAAATCCGCCCCGTCTCTTTGAGCACCAGCATCAGGGCGGCATAAGCGCGTCCTTCGCTGAAATCTGGTTGCGCCAGCAGTTCGCGCCATGCGTCCAGCTTCCACGGCACCACTTCGAGCGGCTCCGGCTCGTCGCCCGGCTCCGGTTGCGGCGTCAAACCGGTCGCCAGCACGATATGGGTATGGTGTGTCATATAACCGGCCGCCATGCTCACCGAATCCAGCAGTTTCACCTGACTCGGTTTATACCCCACCTCTTCCTGACTTTCGCGGATGCAGGCCTGCGCCCAGGTTTCGCCCGGATCGACCTTGCCTTTGGGAAAGCCCAACTCGTACCGCCCCACACCGATGCAAAATTCACGAATCAGTAACATCGTATTCTCGTCCAGCATCGGTATAATCAACACAGCGCCTTGGGCCGAGCCCAGCAGACGCTCATACACCACCTGATTGCCGTTGGAAAACTCCAGCGACTGTGCTTGAACGGTAAACAGGCGGGACTCCGCCACGATCTCCTCGGAGAGTACAAGCGGCGCAGTTTTTTTAGAAATTGATGGGATTTTTTTCATAACTTGAGACCTTTGCACGAGTCATGGATGAAAGAAAAATGCGATAGAATTTTGCAGATTTGAGTCAAAAAATCGGCGTAATAGCCAGCTATTGGCCCGTTTTTTTGGCTTAAAGATGGAGAATTATAGCCATTTTTATACATGCATGACCTCGTGCAAAAGTCTCAACGAACATAATACGACAAGGGAAACGGATTGCCAATGAATGCCAAGCTAGACTGGTCAAAAATCGATACGGTATTGCTCGATATGGACGGCACCCTGCTCGACCTCCATTTTGACTGGCACTTCTGGATGGAATATCTGCCTAAGATTTACGCCGAGCGCAATGACATGACCGTGGATGAAGCCAATGCGCTGATTCACGCTAAAATCCACAGCCAGCAAGGCACGCTTAACTGGTACTGTCTGGACTACTGGAGCGAAACGCTGAGCCTGCCCATTGCCGAACTCAAACGCGAACTCAAACACCTGATTCAGGCGCATCCGGACGTCATCGACTTTCTGGCCAAACTCAAGCAGATGGGCAAACATGTCATTATGGTCACCAACGCCCACCGCGACAGTTTAGTCATCAAACTGGAAATGACCGCCATCGGCGACTATTTCGATCACCTGATCTCCGCCCACGACTTCGGCATCCCCAAAGAGGACATCCGCATCTGGTCCGAAATCCAGACCGTGCACCCTTACGACCCGGCGCATACTTTGTTGGTGGACGACAACCTGCATGCTTTAAGAACCGCCAGACAATACGGCATTCAGCATCTGCTGTGCGCAACCCATGTCAGCCCCAAACTCGACAAAATCGACCCGCAGGAGTTCGACCACTTCGAGAACTTTAACGAGATTATGCCGCTTTAAAGGCCATTATAAGACCGGCGGTTAAAATTCGATCAGCAACACCTTTTCCTGCGCCGCCACACCCTTGCGCTGCAAACTCTGCTCGAAAACCACTTCAATGCGCGAACAGTTTGCAAACAGCTGGCGGATTTCGCTTTCCGGCACCGAAAACGGCGGCCCATTCAACAGACTCTGGTCATATTCCAGATTCACCAGCAACATCTTGGTGCCGGCCGGCAAAATCGTCTGCAAATGCGCCGCATACTGTTTGCGCATTTCCGGTGGCAACGCCACCAGCGCCGCACGGTCGTACACCGCTTTAACCACTTCGCAATCGGCGGCGCTTAAATGAAAAAAATCGCCGCACAACAAGGCCATTGCCGCCAGCTGGTAGCCGCAGAAATGGGCATGCACCAAAGGTGCGGAGGTCAACTTGTTTTCATCCAAAAACTCATCCAGCGCCTTCTGGCTCAACTCCACGCCCAACACCTTATGGCCCTGCCCGCTCAGCCACAACATATCCAGCGACTTGCCGCACAACGGCACCAGCACGGTTTCATCGCCATGCAATCCCAAACGCTGCCAATACTGCTGCAAAAAACCGTTGATTTCCGTCTGGTGAAAACCCACCACACCGCTTTCCCACATGTCATGCCAAAAATCCGCCTGCATGGTCATCCCTCCCAATAATCTTTATAATGGGCGCCATCTTAACAAGTACACGCCTAGCGCGCCAAGCGCCAAACCAAACAAGAGTCGCCAACCATGACAACATCCGAAAATTCGCCCCAAAAAACTCAACAGGCCGGGTCCAAGCCTCCGCTTTGGCAACGCAACTGGTTCAAAAACACGCTCACCGTTCTTGTCTTTGTGATCGCCTACCTGAGCCTGCGCCCCTTTATGCAAGGCGACGTCATCCACGGTCAGGTGCCCGCACTTACCCTGCAAACATTGGAAGGCCAAACGCTTGACCTAAGCCAGATTAAAGAACCGACGCTAATTCACCTCTGGGCAACCTGGTGTCCGATCTGCAAAATGACCCGCGGCAGTGTCGAATCGGTTGCCGGGGATTACCGCGTCATCAACATCGCCAGCCAGTCGGGCGATGACGAACAATTGCGCGACTACGCACAGCAGAACGCCATGAACCCGGCAATTATCGTCAATGATCTCGACGGCCAGCTCATGCAGACCTTCGGCGCCAAAGCGGTGCCCGCCGATTTCATTGTCGCCCC
>JACXUQ010000501.1 GCA_014763835.1 Thiotrichales bacterium | reverse complement strand
AAAGTCGGCGTAAAGTGTTTATAAAATACGTTATAATTAGCGGATTTTACACGCTTTAACCCGATTTTAAAGCGTGGGCATCGAATTTTAGTTTAAGAGGTTTTGATTGTGTCTTCACAAGCGGCAACGGATATTCGTACCTTTCAAGGATTGATTCAGACCCTGCAGGCATTCTGGGCGAGCCATGGCTGCGTCATTATGCAGCCTTACGACAACGAGATGGGGGCGGGGACATTCCATCCGGCGACCTTCCTGCGTGCCATCGGCCCGGAGCCGTGGCGTGCGGCTTATGTGCAGCCTTGCCGCCGCCCGACCGATGGTCGTTACGGTGAAAACCCGAACCGTATGCAGCACTACTACCAGTTTCAGGTAATGTTGAAACCGTCTCCGGATAATATCCAGGAGCTCTACCTCGAATCCCTGAAAATGCTGGGCATCGATCCGCTGGAACACGATATCCGCTTTGTGGAAGACAACTGGGAATCGCCTACTTTGGGTGCCTGGGGTCTGGGCTGGGAAGTGTGGCTAAACGGTATGGAAGTTACCCAGTTCACCTATTTCCAACAGGTTGGCGGTCTGGAATGCCGTCCGGTCACCGGCGAGATCACCTATGGTTTGGAACGTATCGCCATGTACCTGCAGGGGGTCAACTCGGTTTACGACCTGACCTGGGTGGAAGGGCCTGCTGGCAAAGTCACCTATGGCGATGTTTTCCATCAGAACGAAGTGGAAATGTCGACCTACAACTTTGAGAAAGCCGATACCGATAAGCTGTTCCGCACCTTTGACGAGTGCGAAGAGATTTTCGCCAAACTGGTTGCCGACAAACTGCCGTTGCCAGCTTATGAACAGGTATTGAAAGCGTCGCATTCGTTCAACCTATTGGATGCGCGCCATGCGATTTCGGTAACCGAACGTGCGCGTTTTATCGGTCGCGTGCGCACCATGGCCAGACAGATTGCCGAATCATATTACGAAGGGCGTGAAGCGCTTGGGTTCCCGTTAGTCAAAAGCCAGGAGGAGAAATAATGGCGGCTTTGAATCAGACAGCAGATTTTTTGGTTGAGATCGG
>JACXUQ010000500.1 GCA_014763835.1 Thiotrichales bacterium | reverse complement strand
GTGATCGGTATTGTCGGTTTCATCCTCGATAGAGGCATGCTGATGCTGCAAAGAGCGGTTTCATGGGACAAGTCGGTCGCGTTACGTTAAGTGCAATGCGGACATATAGGGTTTAAAGGAGAAAGAGATGTCAGAAGTTCACTTGGAGCTGACAAACGTAGGTATCGAGTTCCCCACGCCAAAAGGGGCGTTCAGAGCGTTGCGCGATGTCAATTTGAAAATCGGTCAGGGTGAGTTCATTTCGCTGATCGGTCATTCAGGCTGCGGCAAGTCCACGGTGCTGAACATTGTTGCAGGCTTGTATGAGGCGACCGAAGGCGGTGTTTTGCTGGATGGCAAAGAGGTCAGAGCGCCGGGGCCGGAACGGGCGGTGGTGTTTCAGAACCACTCTCTGCTGCCTTGGTTGACGGCTTATGAAAACGTCGAGCTGGCGGTCGATCAGGTGTTCAAGAAAACCAAGAATGCGGCCGAGAAGAAAGAGTGGATCGAGCACAATCTGAAACTGGTGCACATGGATCATGCGATGCACAAGCGTCCGGATGAAATTTCCGGCGGCATGAAGCAACGAGTGGGAATTGCGCGTGCCTTGGCGATGCAGCCCAAGATCATGCTGATGGATGAACCTTTTGGCGCACTGGATGCGTTGACCCGCGCGCATCTTCAGGACTCCCTGATGGAAATTCAGAAAGAGCTCAATAACACGGTCATTATGATTACCCACGACGTGGACGAAGCCGTGTTGCTCTCCGACCGGATTGTGATGATGACAAATGGTCCGGCGGCGACCATTGGCGAGATTCTGCATGTGGAGTTGGAGCATCCGCGTGACCGCCTGGCGCTGGCGGATGATCCAAAATATAACCATTACCGTTCTGAAGTGTTGCGTTTCCTTTATGAAAAACAACGTAAAGTCGAGCATTGAGGGGTGAAGCGCCGCTTGGCGATTCACCAAGGCAGGGATAAAGCATGACACAGAAGTTGATTGTAATTGGCGCCGGCATGGCGGGAATGCGTTTTCTGGAGGAGCTCTTAAAGCAGACGGCACCGGAGGGAAATGCGTCCGGCCAAGCAGA
>JACXUQ010000499.1 GCA_014763835.1 Thiotrichales bacterium | reverse complement strand
GCGGGTTTTTAGAGGTGCCCTTAATATTTGCACAATTTGGCGGCACGCTGCGCTTCACACACCCGGCCTGTTGAGTTTTTTCGAGGCGATTTTTAGCGTGCGCGAAACTGGCCATTTCGTGTAAAATTAACCCTTTGTTTTGATTTGTTAAGGATGTGCCCCGATGGGAAGAGCGTTTCAGAACCGTAAGGAATCGATGGCGAAAACCGCCGACATGAAGACCAAGATTTACGGTAAATACGGCCGTAGTATCTATGTGTGTGCCAAGCAGGGCGGTACGGATCCGGTGGCGAACCTGACGTTACGCGGCTTGATTGAACGCGCCAGGAAGGATCAGGTGCCTACTCACGTGATTGAAAAAGCGATCGCCAAGGCAGCGGGTGCCGGCGGTGAAGACTTTGCAGTGGCGCGTTACGAGGGTTACGGCCCGGGCAACTCGATGGTCATCGTGGACTGCCTGACCGACAACCCTAACCGTACTTTCGGCGATGTGCGCCATGCGTTTACCAAGGTTAAATGCAAAATCGGCACGCAAGGCAGTGTGATGCACATGTTCGATCACAGCGCGATTTTCTCGTTCACCTTCGATGATGAAGAAGCCGTGTTGGAAGCGCTGATGGAAGCGGATGTGGATGTCACCGACATCGAAAACGAAGACGGCAAGATCACTGTATTTGCACCGCACACCGAATACGCCAAGGCCAAAACCGCTTTGATCGAAGCGTTCCCGAATGTGGAGCTGGAAGTGGACGAAATCCAGTTCCTGCCACAGATGGCCAAGCAGATCGAAGGTGAAGATCTGGAGATGTTCGAGAAGTTTCTGGCGCTGCTGGAAGACTTGGACGATGTGCAGAACGTCTACCACGATGTGGAACTGTAAGTTGCTTTAGTACAGAGCTTTAGCTCAGATTGAACAGGCCGGTTTTCACCGGCCTGTTTGTTTTTCAGTCTAAAGAATTCACCATCGGAACCTATTAGAGAGCTTTGCATGAGATAGATACACGAGTAAAAATGGCCAAAATCCGCCTGATTTTTGTTGAAAAACTTGCTAATAGCTCGCTATTAGCGGCGTT
>JACXUQ010000070.1 GCA_014763835.1 Thiotrichales bacterium | reverse complement strand
GAACCCGGTTTATCCATCGCACTGATGACATTCAGAATCGCTTCATCCACCTTGGCTTGCGTGGCGTCGCTGCTCATCAGCCACTCTTTAGCCTTGGCAAAATCGGCATAGGTTTCCAGCAAACGCGGGTCGCGGTAAGAGTAGAACATAAACGCCGCCGATTCGGCATTGAAACTCGCTCCGCCGCCGTAAGCACCGCCCTTCTCGCGGATGGCCGAGTGCAGGAAGCCGTTACGCAGACAGGCGCCCAATACCGCCAATTTGGGTGCATCTTCATGATCCGCACCCACTGCTGGATAGGCTTGAGCACAAAAGTTGACCTGCGTACTAGTCACCCATGCTTGCTTGACCACGGCTTGCGACGCTTCCAAGTGGAAACGGTGGCTTGTGGCATTGTTTTGCTGCATGCGAGTCCAATGCGAACCCATGCCCGCCAAAGCGGCATCAAAGCCTGATTCGTCCACCACCAACAAAGCCTGTTTGCCGGCATTTTGCAGTTTGTTGCGAATACCGCCCAACTGGTCGGCAAACTCTTCCAACGCGGTCGGCTCCTTGAGTTTGTCGTTAAACTGCTTAATAAACTGAATGCCGGCAAAACCGCTGCGCTCAAACTTCCATTTGGCAATCGGCGTAAAATGCTGCGCCGCCGCCATCATCGCCAAACCGTGGCCGTTGCCGGTAATGCCGTGATCGACACTGGCGCGGATTTGCCCGACCAGGTCTTTAAGGCGCGCCATTTCATCAAATCGTGCGCTATAAATCGTGTCTTCGATTAACTGCGCCATCTCACCCTGATGACGGTTCAGCGCCTTGGACGAAACAATAAAATGGCTATGAAAATCCTGCGTATCGCCGATTTTGCTATGCAACGACGAACGCGCCGACAAGCTGCCACAGACAGCGGCCTGATGCGCCTGGGTCGCCACATAATCGCGCCCTGCCGAACCCACTTCGGTCAGACAGCTGTTAAACAACGGCAGAATGGCTTTTTCGTGGTCGGTCAAGTCCGGCAGGTCAATCAGGACCTGCTCATACACCAAACCGTTGGTACCGCACTGATAAGTACTGACCGACAAATCCCCCACAGCGGCGCTACCGCCAGTAACGGTTTTAATGTCGGCAGGAATATCCGCTTTGGTCACTTCCGGCAGAATCGTCGGATCGTCGATCTGTTCCTGACGTGCCTCCAACGCCAGTGCCTGATCGACAATCGCTTGCTTTTGCGCTTCAGTCAAACTCGCTTGAATGGCTTCCAGCTTCGCCTTTTCGGCTTCCGCTTCGCGTGCGGCCAATTCCGTATCCGGCTTCAGCGTCAAACGTACACGATGCGGATTGTCCAGCAACCAGGTTTTCACCAGGCCGGGTATGAACTGCGGGTCTTTGATGGCTTCGGCCAATTCCAGCAAAGCGGAATCAATATCCAGCAGCGCAATCGGATCGCCATCATGCAACGCACCCGGCAAAGCATGCAATATCAACTGCAAACCGTATGGGTAGCTGTCGCCGCCCACTTCGCGCTGAGAAAGCTCCAGCTGGTGCAACATCGCCTCCACCTGCGCCTGATCAACGCCCTCTTCAACAATACGCTGCAATTCATCCAGAATCAGCGATTCGATCGCTTCGCTGTGTTCTGCTTCGGAACCCTGCACGCCGACCGCAAAGACCATCTCTTTGTTGGACTCTTCCAAACCGCATAATGGCGAGGGCGCCTCCGCCAATTCGGTCTCTTCCAAAACCATGCGTAACGGCGAGGCACTGTTGTCCAACAGTACTGCAGCCAGTAATTGGCCTTTAAGCACTTCCATCGGGTCCTGATTCAAACCCAGCAACCAACCCAACACAATATGGGTTTTCTTGCTGGTATCTTCTTCGTCCAGCGCATAACTATCTTCAACGACTTGCGGCGCATCAAAACGCTGTTCCAAACCAACATGCACCTGCGGTACCGGCGAATTGAAACGTTTCAAGCCGAGTTCTTCAAACTGCGTTTGGTGCTCCAAAGCGGAAATATCGCCGTAGGTCATAAACACAGAATTGGACGGATGATAATGCGCTTTGTGGAACGCCACCAACTGTTCGTAACTCAAGTCCGGAATCGCCGTCGGTTCGCCGCCGCTGTTGTAATGGTAGGTATTCGTCGGATAAATTGCCGATGTCAGGCTTTGCCATAAACGCGATACCGGCGAACTCATCGCCCCTTTCATCTCGTTGAACACCACCCCTTTGTAAGTCAAAGGTGACTGCGGGTTATCCATCTCTTCAAATTCGAAGCGGTGACCTTCCTGGGCAAAATCCAACGGATCAATAATTGGAAAAAACACTGCATCCATATAGACTTGCAATAGATTCTGAAAGTCTTTTCTGTTTTCCGTCGCAAACGGATAGGCCGTCCAATCGCTGGAAGTGAAAGCGTTCATAAAGGTGTTCAACGAACGGCGGATCATCATAAAGAACGGATCGCGCACCGGATAGCGCTCGCTGCCGCACAGCACGGTGTGCTCCAAAATATGCGCTACACCGGTCGAATCCATCGGCACGGTACGTAAGGCAACAAGGAACACGTTTTGCGCATCGTCTGCCGCCATGTGGTAATGCACCGCCCCGGTCAGTTTGTGCTGGTAATGCTCAACCGTCAGATTCAGACTTTCAATGAAATGGGTGCCAAGATAGTCAAATGCTGGGTGGGCCTTTGCAATCTGTTGTGTCATAGTGATTTCCAAACCCTTTAATTTTTTGTTTTGGTATTTTTTATGCAAAAAAGCCGCCCCGGATTACTCCGTAGCGGCTTCATCAATCAGACGTTAATGCCTAAAAGACTTACGCATCCGCATCCTTGATGGACAGTTTTACACGACCTTGCTTGTCGATTTCGGTCAGCTTCACACGTACCGCTTGACCTTCTTTGAGGTAATCAGCCACGTTTTCGACACGCTCCTGCGCGATTTGCGAAACGTGTACCAAGCCTTCACGGCCTGGCATATAAGCAACGAAAGCACCGAAATCAACGATCTTTTTGACCACTGCATCGTAGGTTCTGCCGATTTCCGGTTCAGCCACGATGTCATTGATCATCGCCTTAGCCGCGTTGGCTGCGTCTTCATCCACCGCCGCAATCTTCACATTGCCGTCGTCATCGATTTCGATCGTGCAACCGCTCTGTTCGGTAATGCTACGGATCGTCGCGCCGCCTTTACCGATGATTTCACGTACTTTTTCCGGCTTCACTTTTACCATGAAGAAGCGTGGCGCGGTGCTGGCGATATCCGCATTGGAATGATCGATCGCCTTGGCCATTTCGCCCAGGATGTGAACACGACCTTCTTTCGCCTGTTGCAAAGCAATGCGCATGATCTCTTCGGTAATCCCGTTGATCTTGATGTCCATTTGCAGCGCCGTCACACCTTGCTCAGTACCGGCTACTTTAAAGTCCATATCACCCAGGTGGTCTTCGTCACCCAGAATATCGGACAACACGGCAAAGCCGCTCTCTTCCTTGATCAAACCCATGGCGATACCCGCGATCGGCGCGGCAATCGGCACACCGGCGTGCATCAACGACATGGACGTACCACATACCGAAGCCATCGAGCTTGAACCGTTTGATTCAGTGATTTCAGACACGACACGGATGGTATATGGAAACTCGTCAGCCGTCGGCAACAAGGCCGCTACACCGCGACGCGCCAGCATGCCGTGACCGATTTCACGACGGCCTGGCGAACCGATACGGCCGCACTCGCCGACCGAGAACGGCGGGAAGTTGTAATGCAGCATGAAACGGTCATTGTAAGAACCGGTCAACTCGTCAACGATCTTGGCGTCTTTTTCAGTACCCAAGGTCGTGACAACCAACGCCTGGGTTTCACCACGGGTAAACAGTGCTGAACCGTGTACTTTCGGCAGCACGCCGACTTTACAGTTAATCGCACGTACAGTTTTGGTGTCACGTCCGTCAATGCGCGGCTCACCGGCGATAATGCGGCCGCGTACGATATCTTTTTGCAGCTTGCCGAACATGCCTTCGATATCGCCCGCCGCAAAACCGTTCGGATTGATTTCGCTGACGACCAGATGTTCCATCGCTTTGGCTTTAGCCGCATCCAACGCTGCGTAACGCGCCATTTTATCGGCGATAGAGTAAGCCGCTTCGACATCGCTGCGGATCAAACCGAATACCGCTTCTTTCAATGCTGTGTTTTCTGGAGCAGGCTTCCACTCCATCACCGGTTTGCCAACCTGCTGTGCAAACTCTTCAATCGCTTTAATCGCCACTTGCATCTGTTCGTGACCGAACATTACCGCACCCAGCATCACTTCCTCTGTCAGCTCAGAAGCTTCCGATTCCACCATCAAGACCGCTTCCGCCGTACCGGCGACGCTCAATTCCAGATCAGATTCTTGCAACTCTTCTTTGCTTGGGTTCAGCACAAACTGGTCGTTGATGTAACCGACGATAGCCGCACCGATCGGACCGTTAAATGGCACGCCGGAAATCGCCAGCGCAGCCGATGTTCCCAACATTGAAGGTACTTCTGTACCTACTTCAGGATCCAATGCAATCACAGTGGCGATCACCTGTACTTCATTCAGGAAGCCTTTTGGAAACAGTGGACGAATCGGACGGTCAATCAGACGTGAGGTCAAGGTTTCGCCTTCTGAAGGACGGCCTTCACGCTTCAAAAAACCGCCAGGAATGCGGCCTGCAGCATAGGCTTTCTCTTGATAGTTGACGGTCAAAGGGAAGAAATCCTGCCCTTCCTTAACCGTTTTAGAAGCCACTACAGTGACCAAAACACGGGTGTCGCCCATACCGATAATAACGGCACCATCCGCCTGACGCGCGATTTCACCGGTTTCCAACGTAACCAGGTGTTTACCATACTGAAATGACTTTGTGATCTTAGCCATGTAATAACCTTTTTAACCTTTTAGACAAGGGCAGCAACCGGAAACCTGAATCGCTAAATATTCGTGCAAGATAAGACTCTCTTAAATACAAATATTTAGGGATTCAGGCTGTGGTTTACAGTTGAATGCCAATAACTACTCAAAATGCCGTTTTAACAAGTTCTGACGGCGTTAAACCTTGCCATTCTAACCCGTTTACAATGTGAAGCAGAATAATTTTTAACCACACAACAGCCAAAATCTGCAAAAAAAAACCCTGCCGAAGCAGGGTTTTTCTGACAAACGCCTTGGATTACTTACGCAGACCCAGACGTTGGATCAAATCTAGGTATCTTTGACCATCTTTGTGGTGCAAATAGTCTAGCAACTTACGACGACGGCTTACCAAACGCAGTAGACCAACGCGAGAGTGTTTGTCTTGTTTGTGCTCTTTGAAGTGCTCAGTCAGGTGCTTGATACGGTGAGTCAACAAAGCCACTTGAACTTCAGGTGAACCAGTGTCGCCTTCTTTAGTAGCGTATTCAGCAATGATTTGCGCTTTTACTTCAGCGTTAAACATAACATTTCTCCATTAGATCGGTTTTAACAAAAATTACAACCTCCACAACCGATGATAGAAGTTGAACCGCGTATTTTACGGATTTATGCCGACACTGCAAGCCTTATCAATCACTTAACGTGGATTCGGCTCAACGTTTACCGAAACCGTGCACGTAGTTTTCCAGCGCGTTGATATCTTCGCCCATATGGCGAACCAAATGATCCAGGCTGACAATCGCGTTTTCCAGAATATTTACCGCAATATAAGGTTCTTCGACTTTAATGCGGTCGTACATGGCGCGTGTCAGAATCAACAGCTGCACGCCTTTCTTGCAGGCGGCCATGCGCAGTGCACGCGGCTTACGGTCAAAGAACGACATTTCGCCGATCAGGTTGCCCGGCCCCTGCTTGCCCACTTCGGCCTCTTCAGAACCGGTCCCGCTGGTGAACTTGACCTTGCCTTCGATAATAAAGGCCAGAAATTCACCGACTTCGCCCATATCCGAAATAATGGCATTGCTGTCGTAATTTTTAAGTTGCAGATAGGCGCTTAACTTTTCAACATCCGCCAACGTGAGTGACTCACAGATCAGGTTGTCTTGAAAGTAGTTAAACAGTTCTTTAGTGGTCATACCAATCATAATCGCTCCATCCATTTTTAACTTGCTGCGGGGGCGTTTAAGCGGGTTTTTGCGCAATAAACGACGCCACCGGACGCCCGTCAGCCAATGTGTCTATTTTATCAACAATCACGCTGAAATCCGCAAAAACTTCCGCCAACTCCGCGGCTTTCAGCAGGTGTTCGGGATTTTTGGGCGATCCGAAGGCTTCCGCTCCCTCGGCAAAGGTATGCACCATGACAAAGCCGCCCGGTGCGACCAACTCTCGAACCGTAGCAAACAATTCGCGGTTCAAGAAACGCACCATCATCACCAGTTCAAACCGGCCTTGCGGCAGACAGTCTGCCTTTCTCAGATCGCAACACTTGAATTTGACCGATGCGCCGTTGCGCTGTGCCAACTGCTTGGCGCGTTTCAGCACACGCGCCTGATCGTCAATCCCCATCACCTGCCAGCCGGCTTTGGCCAGAAACACCGCATCGCGTACGCCGCCGCAACCCAAATCAAGGGCTTGGGGACGTTGGGAAAATGAACCGGCTGGATATTGAAGCACGAGATCCTGTAATAATGGATTAGGCGACCAAAGGCGTTTGGAATCGTTACCGGAAGTCAACAGGCCGGGTAGCTTGGCCCCCCACGCCTGCAAATCTTCTTGCCGATTTACAATCAACGAACCGCTAACGTCATAGCCCTTGCTATCGAGCAACACCGTGCACAACTCAATC
>JACXUQ010000004.1 GCA_014763835.1 Thiotrichales bacterium | reverse complement strand
TCCAAAATCCGCCATCCTTGCGGTAAACTGTAGCAATTGTATGAGCTGGAAACGCCTATGACGCCTTATGACTGCCTCTATCCTCCTATTGAACCCTACTCGCAGCACAGCCTGCAGGTGGATGCCACGCACACCCTGCACGTCGAGGAGTGCGGCAATCCGAATGGTACGCCGGTACTCTTTATTCATGGCGGCCCAGGTGGCGGCTACAGCGCCATTCATCGCCAGTTTTTTAATCCGGACGCATACCGTATCGTACTGTTTGACCAACGCGGTTGCGGGCGCTCCCGTCCGCACGCCTGCCTGACCAACAACACCACTGCGCACCTGATTGAAGATATCGAGAAAATCCGCCGCCATCTGCAAATCGACAAATGGGCCCTCTTTGGCGGTTCCTGGGGTTCCACGCTGGCGTTGCTCTATGCGCAGGCTTATCCTGAACGGGTTTCGGGCATGATCTTGCGCGGCATCTTTTTATGCCGAAAAGAAGATTTGCGTTGGTTTTACCAACAGGGAGCGGATCGCATTTATCCCGATTTCTGGCAGGATTACATCGCGCCGATCCCCGTCGATAAGCGTCATGACCTGATTGCCGCCTACCATGAGGTGCTGACCGGTACCGATGAAATTGCGCGAATGCGCGCCGCCGAAGCCTGGTCGGTCTGGGAAGGCCGCACCTCTACGCTGCAACCCGATCCCAACCTGATCAACCACTTTGGCGACCCTTTCCATGCACTGGCGATGGCACGTATCGAGTGCCACTATTTCTATCATGAGGCGTTTATTGAAGAGGCGCAGATTCTGCACAACGCCGCCGTAATCGAGCATATTCCAACCACCATTATCCACGGACGCTACGACATGGTCTGTCCGGTGAACCAGGCGTTTGATCTGGCAGAACGGCTGCCAAATGCCAAACTGGTCATCTGTCACCACGCCGGCCACTCCGCCTTTGAACGCGAAATCTGCGAAGCCTTGCTGCAGGCCACCGACGATTTCGTCAATTTGGGAGGCGCTTGGTGATCTGTTTATTGCAGCGCGTGACCCACGGCAAGGTGGAAGTTGCCGGAGAAACCATCGGCAAAATCTCAACAGGCCTGGTCGTTCTGGTGGGTTTCCAGCCGGCCGACACTGCGCAAACCCTTACCAAAATGACACACAAACTGCTGCATTACCGGGTATTTGCCGACGAGAACGACAAGATGAATCTCAACGTCCAGCAAGCCAATGGCGAACTGTTGCTGGTGCCGCAATTCACACTGGCAGCCGATACGCGTTCCGGCTTACGTCCCAGTTTTAGCAGCAGCGCACCACCGGACAAGGCCAACGCACTATTCGATGACTTTGTCGCTTGCGTCACGGAACGCTATCGCCCCCCACAATGCGGCCGTTTCGGCGCGGATATGCAGGTCAGCCTGACCAATAACGGTCCGGTCACCTTTTGGCTGGAAGTGTCATGACAGAGTCCGCCGTCCACGCCATCTCCTTCGCCCATCTCCATGCCCTGCACGCAGCCATCAGCAGCAAACTGCCGCCGATATTGCACACCTATATCAGCAACAGCGCAATCAATCTGGAGAATCTTAGCCACGCCTTTGCCGTGCAAGACTGGCCGCAACTCGACAAGGAGTGTCACCGTCTTAAAGGCAGTTCCGGCAATATCGGCGCCTTGAAACTGCCAAGCCTCTGCCAGCAAATGCAAAATGAACTGCAAACCACAAAAAATACTCATCAAATGACCCAAATTCTTTCAATGATTCAACGCGAAAATTCGGCGATAATAGCCGACTTACAAACCTTTTTAGATTCGCTCTGATCCGCAGAACATCAGCCAAGGAGAAGGCCATGCACTATCAAGTGACCGAAGACGAAAAACGCCGCGCCAAAACGCCGCACCACATCTTCAATATCAATGTCATTATCACCCACCTGTTTATCTCGATGATCGTCCTTGAAATCGGGCAGACCGTCGAACTGCTGCTGGTGCCGATGATCTCCTCGCTGGTCATCGCTTACCTTTATTTCAAGCGTAAGCAGGTGATCGCCAACGACACCTGGTTTGTGGCATCCCACTGGACCATGGCCTGGCGCCGTGGACGCATCCTGCTGATGAGTTACGGCATCGCCATTGCGATGGTGTTGATTTACACGTTGATTGACGCCATTTTTCCGGGCGGTTTCACGATGAATGATTTTTCGACCGAAGGCACCCAAACCAATCTGGGTGAGATCATTACGCTGCGTTTTGCCGCCGTGGTGATTTTTGTGGCCGTTCTGATCACTTTTATGCAGACCGGCATTTCGGTTTACGATGCCGGCAACGGCATCTCCAATCCGGCCATCGCCAAGTATCTGCCGCGCGGCGAAAATGCCAATGCCGAGCTTGGCAATGGCGCAGATGAAGCTAACCCCAACGAAAAGAGCGGCGCATGAACCAGAGCAAAAAACGCAGCATCCCACCCTTCCTGATTGTGCTATTGGGTTCTTTTGCGCTGCTGGCGCTGTTTATCTGGATGCAGCCGCAACGCGAACCGCTGGATGAAGCACAGCTGCCGTGGAATGCCCGCTTTGACGATCAGGGCCGTTTGCATACCCTTGGTGTAGTCCTGCAGCAAACCACACTGCGTGAAGCGATGACGATTTATGGCAAGGATGTAGAGATTCGTCTTTTCACCGACCATGACGGCAGCAATAAAACCGCCGAGGCTTATTTTCCGGCGATTTATATCGGCTCAATCAAAGCGGCTATTGCAGTGCGTCTACAGGTACCTGCGGAGGAGCTGGAGGTAGTCTATAACCGCGGCGCCAAAATCAGCCCGACCGGTTCGGGTGCAAAGGAGATCAAACTCGCTTCCGACGACAATCTGGCCTTCCTAGACAAAACCATCGTCAGCGCCACCTTGATTCCGCGCAATAATCTGACTGAGCGCGGTATTGCCTTGCGCTTTGGTGAACCGGAACGCAAGGAAAAGCAATCTGACGGTCTGGATCATTGGTTCTTCCCCAAATTGGGATTGGAGATGATCATCGATCCTGAAGGGCCGGAAGCGCTGCAATACAGCGCGCATTAATCCCTTGTCCTGCATAAACAACAAAGCCTCGGCTGCAGCATAGCAACCGAGGCTTTTTTATGGGCGACAGCCTTATCTGGCCTGTCGAGTTTTTTCAGCGTCAATGTTTGGCGTTTTGCTCCAAGGGTTGCGCCTGAGTATCGGCCTTACCGCTGCCGGATGCGTCAGCTTGGGCATCCGACCCGGCCTGTTGAGTTTTTTGTTCGTGGTTTTCGCGCGCTTCCGGAAAGTCGTCATCCATAAAGATGCGGTTGGCAGCGCCGTCCAAATCGTCAAACTGGCCGCTTTTGGCCATCCAGATAAACACCACTACGACCAGAAAGCCAAAAAACAGCATCATCGGAATCAGACCATAGATGACATCCATCAGTGTTCTCCTTGCTGCGGACGGCGGCGTGCCGCAATCGCTTTGGGGTTGAAAAAGCTGCGAATCCGCGCGGCATTGCCAATCACCACCAGGCTGCTTAGCGGCATGGTGATCGCCGCAATCAACGGCGTCAGCACGCCGCCCATCGCCAAAGGCACCATAATCAGGTTATAGGTAATCGAACTGCCAATATTCTGCTTAATCGTCTTCAAGGTGCGTGCCGACAAGGCCACCGCAGTATCCACCGCCAGAATATCGTTCCCCATCAGGACGATATCGGCACTGTCCATCGAAACGTCTGTGCCCGACCCCAGGGCAATGCCGACATCGGCACGCACCAAAGCGGGGGCGTCATTGACGCCATCACCGATCATGGCGACTTTCTGACCCTGTGCCTGCAAGTCGCGAATCACCTGGTTTTTATCTTCCGGCAGGACTTCGGCAATCACATCCATGCCGCCGAGTTTCTGTGCCACGCTGTCGGCCACCACCTTACAGTCGCCGCTCAACAGGGTAACGGTTTTACCCTGTGCCTTCAGACGTGCAATCAATTCTGCCGCTTCAGGGCGGATTTCATCCTCCAGGAAGAGAACCCCCTGCACCTGGCCCGCTTTGGCGACCCACACGGCCGTTTGCGCTTGATAGGCACGCTGTTCTGCTGCGTCCTGCAAGGCTTGCGGCAAGGCGACTCCTTCGCTTTGCAGCCATTTAGCAGTGCCTATTCGCAGACCTGCGCCTTTGACCACGCCATACACCCCTTTGCCGGGGTAGGCTTTGAAGTTTTCAACCGTCAACCAGTCGCGGCTGCCCAATCCATAACGCTGCTTGACCGACTCAGTCAATGCGTGCGCCAGGCTGTGCTCCGACTTGAATTCAACAGAAGCAACCTCTTGCAGAAGTTGCTTTTCATCAACACCGGCATTCCATGCGGCATCCACCAAGCGCATCTGTCCTTTGGTTAAAGTGCCGGTTTTATCGAAAACGAAATGTTCAATTTGATGCAGGGTTTCCAGCACCGTGCCGTTCTTGATCAAAATCCCGTTGCGCGCCGAAACCCCGGAGGCGACGGCTATCGCCATCGGCGTGGCCAAACCGAAGGCACAGGGGCAGGTAATAATCAATACCGCCGTTCCGGTCATAATGGCAAATTCGATGCCGGCATTGAAATACCAGTAGACAAAACTCATGGCGGCCAGGGTAATAGTGGTGCTGACAAACCACGGCATGATTTTATCTGCGGTGCATTGAATAGGGGCTTTCGAGCCCTGCGCCTCTTCAACCAGATGGACAATGCGCCCCAACTTGGTATCCTGCAAAATCGAATCCACGGCGACAGTCAAAGTGCCGTCAATATTCAGCGTACCGGCAGAAACCGCATCCCCTTTGGCTTTGATGATTTCACGCGCTTCGCCACTCAGCATAGCCTCGTTGACCGTGCTTTCGCCATCCACGACATGACCATCCACCGGAAACTGGTCGCCCGGTTTGACAAGAATAGTGGCGCCTTTCAGCAAGGTGCGCACCGGCACGATCTTGCTTTCGCCGTTCTCCCATAAGCGCGCCACTTTGGGTTGCAGATCCATCAGACGACGCGAGGCGTCGATCGCTTTATTCTTGGAGATGGCCTCCAGGTAACGCCCTATCAGCAACAGGAACATAAAGTCGATCAGCGTATCAAAGTAGACTTCACCGACATTTTCGGGGTGCATCGTGACCCACAAAGAGTAGAAATAGGTCGTTAACATGCCAAGACTGATGGAGACATCCATGCCGACACTGCGCGATTTGATGGAAGTCCACGCGCCTTTCAGGAAAGGCTGTCCGGAGTAGGCGAGTGTTGCCGTGGCGATGATAAACTCCAGCCAATGGAAATAATTGCGGTATTCAAGATCGTCTGCGGCGCCGCTATAAAGGGCCACCGAGAACCACATGACGTTCATCATGGTAAAACCGGCAAAACCCAGTCTGTAAAGCAGTTCGCGATTGGCTTTGCGATAGGCCGCTTCGCTGGCGGACGGGTCGTAAGGTGTGGCATCGTAGCCGATGCTGTTGAGCTTTTTGATGATATCGGACAGTTTAACGCGCTGGTTATCCCAGCGGACCTTGATCTGCTTGTTGGTGAAGTTGACGCTCGCCAGCAGTATGCCGTCCATTTTGGCCATGGTGTGCTCGATTAGCCAGACACAGGCCGCGCAGTGTATAGCCTCGGACATCAAAGTGATTTCGCGGCGATCACCTAAATCGCCGACATACTGAGATTGAACCTCATCATGGTCGTAGAATTCGACATCTCTATTCGGCGGAGGCGGCGGTGACAGCAATTCGCCGTCAGGTGTGCGCTGATAGAAACTCTGCATGCCGGCTTCATAAATCACCTCACAAACAGAAGCGCAGCCGTGACAGCAGAAGGCTCTTTCCTCACCCTGAATAGGCCTGAGAACCAATTCGCCTTGCGGAATGGCCTGGCCACAATGAAAACACTGCTTCGCCATGGCTTACTGGGGATCCTGTACCATAATGGATCGCCCGATATTAAAGCGCTCTTCACCTTTATTAACCTCTACCATCAGATCCCACTTCCCTTTAAGCGGCAGTACAAAATCTACCGCGTATTGCCCAGTGGTACCGGTTGATTGCAAAGCCACTTCACCGTCCAGCTTCTTGTCCGACGGGCGATAGTAATAGAGCATTGCCGTATCCACATCCATGGGCTGATGTTCTTTATTCAATACCGTTAGGGTCACTCGCTGCGCTTTGCCTTCGGACAGGATAGGTATATCAACATCCAGCTGCCAGCCTAACTGCTCCATACGCTTGCGCGCCGCCAGCACCGCATCCATGTTTTTGCCTTTCTCGTAGAAATCGTCAATGACCAGACCAGGATTGGTGACTATCGCCATACTCACCATAAAGAAGTTCACCGCCAGCACAATCGTCAGCAACACAAACCAGACAATCACAAACGGATTTTTCCACGCATTGCTCCAATCACGGCGATCTTCATTTGTATAAGACATTGTATTTTCTCCTGAAAATAAAAAAGCCCTTGTAAAAAGGGCTTTCATTATACAGCATCCTCATCTCTTGTCTTTAACCGTAAGCCGTCGACTTGAGACAATAAGATTAATAACCTTATTAGCGCACGCGTGGGCCGATAAAGGTCGTTTCATAATACTCGACAACAACGGGGTTATTGAGGTCCACCACTTTGATGACAATCGGTGTATTCACATCCTTCAGCTGCGTTCTGGGAATGCGTACAAACATATTGGTGGAGCCAACATTACCCGGCTGGATATCCAATACTTTATCCACGTTAAAGGCCATCCCTTCAGGCCCTTCAACAGTGATTTCGGCCTTCATTGGCATATTACCTTTGTTGACGACCTTCATCGTCCATTTGTTCTGGATATTGCCGTCACTCATCTGCACAAATAAAGGCGCGCGCTCATGCAGGGCTTTGACATCCATCGGTGACATGGTCATCAGACCCCACAAAACCATGACCGCAGCAAATGCCATAATTGAAGAATAAACTATCACTCGCGGACGCTTCCAGATAGCAGGCAACTCTTTACCGGCAAACTCAGCCAGAGAGGCATAGCGGATCAATCCTTTCGGCTTTTTGATCTTTTCCATGACCGAGTCACACGCATCAATACACAGGCCGCAAGTGATACAACCAAACTGTTGGCCATAACGAATATCCACGCCTGTGGGACAGACCGCCACACACAGGTTACAGTCGATACAATCACCCAATTCAGGCGCTTCTTCACCCGGTTTGGCGCGCTTCATACGCCCACGCGGCTCGCCACGCTCCTTGTCGTAGGTTGGCACCACCGTTTCTGTGTCATACATCGCACCCTGAATACGCGCATAAGGGCAGAAACCGATACACACCTGCTCACGCAGAATACCGGCAAAGAAGTAGGTCGCCAGCCCCAATGTCAGAATCGCGGTGGTTTCAGTAACTCCCCAGTCCAGTGTAAAAAGGCGTTGCCACAGGTCGAACGCATCTACAAAATAGGCCACAAAACTGAAAGAAGTTGCCAGTCCAATCAACAGCCATAGCGCATGCTTTGGTACTTTAACCTTTAACTTGGACAGACTCATCGGTTCTTCATCCAACTTAATGCGCTTATTAGGTTGGCCTTCTATTTTTTCTTCAATCCAGGTAAAAACGTCTGTCCAAACCGTATGAAAACAGAAATAACCACACCATAAGCGCCCTGCAATGGCGGTAGAAGCGGCCAGCAACAGGGCAAAAAACAGCAGGATCATTGCCAGAATCCAGATATCCTGCGGCAATATGGTGATACCAAAGATATGAAACTGGCGATTCGGTAAATCAAATAAAATCGCCTGATGGCCATCCCAGCGAAGATAAGGACCCACAAACAGAATAATCCAGAATGAAGCTGCCCACCATTTGAAGGTACGAAACGCGCCTGGAATACGTTTAGCATGTACAGTTCCGCCAGTGTGCACCGGGAGGATTTCTACCCCGATACTCTGCAGGTTTTTATTGGTGATTTCCACATCATCAAATACTGAGGCTGCGGTAGCACTTTTGTTTTTTACTTCTTTGTTTTCATTAGACATAAGGCGATCCTTGCAATCCTATTTCCTTTCGGCTGACATTCTATAAAAATTACCGTACTAGCGATAAGTCAATATTTTTATTGTGGCTTATAAATAAAAATAGGCCTACAACTGTAGGCCTATTTTTATTCACAAGTACCGAATATCAGTCCTTTGTATTTTCGTCCTTTTCAAGACCTTCAATACCTCGTGTCGCTTTCCACCCAAAGGCAACTAGGGCTACAATTGTGAACACAACGGCACCGATTGAACCCCATAAAACCCAATCGCTATTTAAATCACCCATATCTATACTCCTCAGTATTCTTGATTTAAGTCAAGTTAATGAACGACCGAAACAAAGAAGGGAGAACAAACGCCCTCCCCTCCTCTTTCAGTTAATTGATTATCACATCAACCACCTTACTGTCCACCGCCAAGCGAGTGTACATAAACAGCTAGACGTTTAACGTTAACCTCAGCATTTGGCAAACGCTCTTTGAATGCCGGCATTACTGCTTGTTTTGTACCAGCTAGGTAAACACCGTTTTTCTTCACGTTTACACCGTTCGTAATAACGTTGATAACTTCATCACGATCAGCACTGAAGCGCCAAACTTGGTCGGTTAGGTTAGCCGCACCTGCTGGTGCCAATGGCTTACCAGCCGGGCCATGACAGGCCATACACATACCTTTGGTGTAGACTGCCTTGCCTGCAGCAACCGTATCATCATTGCCTTTACCTTCAGACAACGCGATTACATAGTCAGCAACTTCAGCGATTTCTTGTTCAGTCAAGTTACCCATCATGCCTTTTGCAGGCATATTACCGATACGGCCATTTTTGATAGTCGCTTCGATTTGAGCCGCTTTACCGCCCCACAACCAATCATCATCCGCTAAAACCGGGAAGTTAGGGTTACCTTGACCACCCGCGCCGTGACACGCCGCACAGTAGTCACCGAAAAGCATTTTTGAAGTGGCCACAGCATAAGACTTCATATCTTCGTCTTTCAGGATTTCATCAACCGACATAGTGGCCAGTTTTTCTTCCTTGTCAGCGAATTTAGCCTTACGCCAGTCTTTAAGTACCGTGTAATCATCATGGTACTCTTCGATCTGCGTCCAACCAGCCATACCTTTTGTGAACTCACCGGTGCTGTCCGTCAACGGAATAACAGGGTAGTACAAAGTGTAGAAAACGATCATGATAAAGCCCGCGTAGAACGATAGCATCCACCATAGTGGTGGCGGGTTGTCTAGTTCACGTAGATCTTCATCCCAAATATGGCCGGTATTCCCTTCATCTGGCCATGGATTGTGTAGTGCCATAGTTAGTCTCCTCAGAATAAATTAGTCATCTTTCAGTATTTTATACTTTTCTTCTTCAAGCTCTTTACGCTTACTGGGACGCAAAGTCATCCAGAAGGTAATGAGCATTCCCAAGAAAACCAATACTGTGATGATTAATCCAGCCCAGTCCTGGCCCGTCATTGCAGACCAGTCCGTGCTCAGATATTGTTCAAGATTGCTCACGCAGTTTACTCACGATATGTCTTGCTATCGTCAAGCTTAACCATTGTTCCAAGAACTTGAAGGTAAGCTACAAGTGCATCCATTTCAGTATGCCCTTTGATAGCTGCATTTGCGTTTTCAATTTCCTCATCAGTGTACGGAACACCCAGAGTACGCATTACAGAAAGACGCTTGTTCATATCACGCTCAGTACCAAAGAAATCTTTTTCAATACTGTTCTCGACCAACCAAGGATAAGCCGGCATAACTGACTCAGGCACCATGTCTTGAGGACGAATTAAGTGCATAACGTGCCATTCATCTGAGTATTTGCCACCAAGACGGGCCAAATCAGGACCAGTACGTTTTGAACCCCATTGCATCGGGTGATCGTACATGGACTCAGTCGCCAAAGAATAATGACCATAACGCTCGCGCTCATCACGGAACGGACGGATCATTTGCGAGTGACAGATATAGCAACCTTCACGAAGGTAGATGTCACGGCCAGCCAACTCAAGAGGAGTGTATGGACGTACGCCATCGCCGGCCTTCCAGTCCGCCATAACCGCTTTACCATTCTTATCCAACTTGTAAAGCGCTTTGTCGGCAACCAGTTTACCGTTTGCGTCTTCAGTGAAAGTACGCTCCCAAACCAATTCTGGGAACTTTTCGTTTTTAGCGTTACCGTATTTATCCGTTTGCTCGGTGTAATCCACAGCAGATTTAAGATAAAACAACGGTACGATTTCAACAATACCCGCGATAGAAACCGCGAATGCCGTTGCCAGGAATAGCGCAAAAATATTGCGCTCCAAACCATCCTGAAGGTTTTTTGGTTGTTGATTGTCAGCCATGAGTTTGTGCTCCTCAACTCATTAGTTTCAGTCAAGCGGTAACGTTACTTACCACTTATGCTCTATCGTTATTATGCGTGCGCACCAACTTGGCTTGTCGCTTTAGCGTTAGCCATACGGATTGTCATCACAACGTTGTACAACATCACCGCAGCACCACTGAAGAACAACAGACCACCTAGTGCACGCATTGCATAGTATGGGTGCATTGCTGCAACAGACTCAGCAAAGGTGTAGGCCAAAGTACCGTACTCGTCATAAGCACGCCACATCAAACCTTGCATAATGCCCGATACCCACATTGCAACGATATAGAACACCGTACCAATCGTAGCCAACCAGAAATGGAAGTTAATCAGTTTCATCGAGTACATTTCAGTGTTCCACAATTTCATTACCATGTGGTACAACGCACCGATAGAAACCATCGCAACCCAGCCCAAGGCACCAGAGTGAACGTGACCAACCGTCCAGTCAGTGTAGTGAGATAGTGCGTTTACAGTTTTAGAAGCCATTACAGGGCCTTCGAACGTTGACATCGCATAGAAAGCCAATGAGATGATCAAGAAACGAAGAATGTAATCTGTACGCAAACGATCCCAAGCACCTGAAAGCGTCAACATACCGTTAAGTGCGCCACCCCATGAAGGGATAATCATCGCCAGAGAGATAACCGCACCCAAAGAGCCTGTCCAGTCTGGCAGTGCAGTGTATTGCAAGTGGTGAGCACCCAACCATACATAACCAAACATCAATGCCCAGAAGTGGATAACTGACAGACGGTATGAATAGATTGGACGCTGCGCTTGCTTAGGAACGAAGTAGTACATGATCGCCAAGAAACCGGCTGTCAAGAAGAAACCTACCGCATTATGACCCCACCACCATTGAATCATGGCATCCTGTACACCGGCAAACATAGAGTAAGAACGGAACAGAGAAACTGGAATTGCCAAACCGTTAACCACATACAAGTAAGTGATTGCGATCATCATACCTATGAAGAACCAGTTAGAAACATATACGTTCGGGTGAGTTTCTTTGTTACGTGACGCGATCGTCATTACAAAGTTGAACGTATACAGAGTCCATACAACTGCAACCGCGATTGCCAACGGCCACTCTTGTTCATGGTACTCTTTACCAGTTGTCATCCCCAGAGAGATGGTCACAACAACGGCCAACAGACCAATCGTGAACAAAATTGCAGTCCACCACGCCATTGAGTTGCTCCACAGTTTCACGCCGTTAGTACGCTGAACGGTATAAAATGCGGTCGCCATCAAAGTCATACCACCAAACGCGAAGATAACTGTGTTCGTATGCATTACACGCAAACGAGCAAACGTAATTTCCGCAATGTCAAAATTTAACGCAGGCCATGCCAACTGCGATGCCGCAAACGTACCCATAAAAGTACCCAGCACCAAGAAGACGATTGCACCCACCGTTAAATACTTAACCACCCCATTGTCATATTGTGGTTTTGCTACAGTATTCATTAGTCGGATTCCCCTTTATAGTCTTTAAGTTTTACCCCTTCCGCCTTGAAAATTGCATTTCAACAACAAAAAGAGGCTCCTCAGCCGAGCTTGATTATACAATGCTCGCTTCAGGCCTTTTTTATTAAATGCCATTCAAACTTGTTTCACATCAAGATTTTGACGCAATTCAAACTCAAACCCTTTCAAAACGGAACGGGCGATTCCAGAAGTTAAACCCCGCAATTATCCCAAACATACCTTTTATTCTGTACTAAAAAAAATTTATATAGGTATATCAAACAATCCTTATCAAACCTACAAACCCTCTAGCCGTCCCGGCAAGCAAAGCGGCTTTAATTGGCCGTCAACGCAAAACACCACCCTGTGGATTGACTGACATCAAACCGACATTATTCACAATTTTCAGTTATTATATTGCCACTTACAGTTGTACAGGATTCAAGCAATGCGCACAGCCACGATTGAACGCAATACTTTAGAAACCCAAATAAAAATCTCCGTCAATTTAGATGGTCAAGGCGAAGCCAAACTCAACACAGGCGTACCTTTTTTTGAGCACATGCTCGACCAGATTGCGCGTCACGGCATGATTGACCTTGATATTACGGCCAATGGCGACCTGCATATCGACGACCATCATACCGTTGAGGATGTCGGCATTGCACTGGGTCAGGCCATCAGAGCCGCTGTGGGCGACAAAAAAGGCATCACCCGCTACGGCCATGCTTATGTGCCGCTCGATGAAGCGCTGTCCCGCGTAGTCATCGACCTGTCTGGCCGCCCAGGACTACAATTCCACTGCGACTTTACCCGCGAACAGATCGGCACCTTCGAGACACAGCTTGTCATGGAGTTTTTCCAAGGCTTTGTCAACCACGCACAGGCCACATTGCATATCGACAACATTCGTGGCATCAATGCCCACCATCAGGCCGAAACCATCTTCAAGGCATTCGGACGTGCATTACGTATGGCGCTTTCAAGCGATGAACGCATGGCCGGCAAAATGCCGTCAACCAAAGGAAGCCTGTAATGAATCAGAAACTCGTCGCCGTCGTTGACTACGGCATGGGCAATCTGCGTTCGGTTTCCAAAGCGGCTGAGCACATGGCCGACGCACAGACACGCATCATCGTCACCAGCCACCCCCATGAAATCGAAGACGCCGACGCCATCATTTTTCCCGGCCAAGGCGCGGCCAAAGCCTGCATGAAAGCCCTGATGGATACCGGCATGATTCATCCCATTCAAAAAGCTGCCAAGGAAAAGCCTTTTTTCGGCATTTGCATGGGCCTGCAAGTATTGATGAGCCACAGCGATGAGAACAACGGCGTTGACTGTTTGGATGTTATCAAAGGCCAAGTCGTGCACTTTGATGAAACCGCCCACCCTGAGCTCAAGATCCCGCACATGGGCTGGAACCAAATCCACCAAACCAACGACCATCCTTTGTGGCACAGCATCCCCCAGGATAGCCGCTTTTATTTCGTACACAGCTATTTTGTGCAGCCGGAAAACAAAGCTTACATCGCCGGCGAAACCACTCATGGTCAGACATTTGCCTCGGCACTGAGCCACAAAAACTTATTTGCCATCCAAGCGCATCCCGAAAAAAGCGCCGAACATGGTCTGCAACTGTTTAAAAACTTCCTGGCCTGGAACGGCCACTGATCTGATTTCCTAGGACGTAAACTCTATGCTACTAATTCCAGCAATTGACTTAAAAGACGGCCAATGCGTACGCCTGCGTCAAGGCATTATGGAAGACGCCACCGTTTTCTCCGGCGACATCGTCGCCATGGCAGAGCGTTGGGTCAGCCAGGGCGCACGCCGCCTGCACATGGTTGACCTTAACGGCGCATTTGACGGCAAGCCGGTGAATGACTCTGCCGTATATCAAGTGCGTGAAGCCTATCCTGAACTGCCGATTCAAATCGGCGGCGGCATCCGCGACCTGAAAACCATTGAAGCCTACCTGAATGTCGGCGTCAGCTACTGCATCATCGGCACCAAAGCGGTTCACAATCCGGAGTTTGTTGCCGAAGCCTGCCAGGCCTTCCCCGGCCATATCATGGTCGGTCTGGACGCCAAAGACGGCATGGTCGCGATTAACGGCTGGGCGGAGGTCACCGACTTCGAGGTCAAAACGCTGGCAAAACAGTTTGAAAACGACGGCGTGGAAGCCATCATCTACACTGACATCGGTCGTGACGGCATGATGCAGGGCGTTAATATCGAAGCCACTCAGGCACTTTCCAAGGCGGTCAATATTCCGATTATCGCCTCGGGCGGCATCACCAATCTGGACGATATCCGCAATCTGGCCACCATCGAAGCCGACGGCGTCAGCGGCGCCATTACCGGCCGCGCCATCTATGAAGGCACGCTGGATTTCAAAGCCGGCCAGGCGCTATCCGATGAACTTTCTCCTTTTAAATAAGGCGCGCCCATGAGTTTAGCGAAACGCATTATTCCCTGTTTGGACGTGGATAACGGCCGCGTCGTCAAAGGCGTGCAGTTTGTCGACATCCGCGACGCCGGCGACCCGGTCGAAATCGCCAAGCGCTACGACCTGCAAGGCGCCGACGAAATCACCTTTTTGGACATCACCGCCACTGCGCACGAGCGCGACACCATGGTGCATGTGGTTGAGGAAGTCGCCAGCCAGGTATTCATTCCGTTGACCGTCGGCGGCGGCATCCGCTGCCTGGAAGACATCCGCCGCATGCTCAATGCCGGGGCAGACAAAGTCTCCATCAACTCTGCCGCCATCGTGAACCCCGGTTTTGTCAAAGAAGCCTGCGACACCTTCGGTTCGCAATGCATTGTCGTTGCAATCGATGCCAAAAAAGTCAGCAGGCCGGGTGAGGCCGACAGATGGGAGATATTCACCCACGGCGGCCGCAAGGAAACCGGCATCGACGCCATTGAATGGGCACAACAGATGGAAACTCTGGGCGCCGGCGAACTGCTGATTACCAGTATGGACCGCGACGGAACCAAAAGCGGCTTTGACCTGCAACTGATGCACGAAATCACCCGCCGCGTCAAAATCCCGGTGATCGCCTCCGGCGGCGTCGGCAACCTGCAGCACCTGGTTGACGGCGTTAAGCAAGGCGGTGCAGAAGCCGTTCTTGCCGCGAGCATTTTCCACTTTGGTGAATACACGGTGCAAGAAGCCAAAGAGGCCATGCAAGCCCAAGGTATCGAGGTGCGTCTATGAGCGACATTCTCAAACAGCTCGACCAAGTGCTCAAAGCACGCAAACTGGATGATCCAAGCCAATCCTATGTTGCCAGCCTATACGATAAGGGCATCGAAAAGATTCTCAAAAAAATCGCCGAAGAGTCTGCGGAGACCATCATGGCCGCCAAAGATCTTGAACACAACGGCGACACAGCCCATTTAGTGTATGAAATCACCGACCTGTGGTTTCATACCCTGGTTCTGCTTGCCTCACAAGGGCTGTCCAGCCAGGACATTACGCAAGAACTACAAAGACGCTTCGGCCTATCCGGCCATGAAGAAAAAGCCAACCGCTCAAAATAAGGAGCCTGTGCATGAACGCTGACAGCAGCATTTTTACCAAGATCATCGAGCGCCAGATACCTGCGTCCATTGTCTATGAAGACGAAAAGTGCATCGTCATCAAAGACATCAATCCCAAAGCACGTGTTCATCTGCTGATTATCCCTAAAAAGGAAATCCCCACGCTGTTTGACCTGACGCCGGAAGACCGTGATCTCATGGGGCACATGATGCTATTGCTGCCACAACTGGCGCAATCACAGAACTTGGAAGGCTTTAAAACCCAGATCAATACCGGCGTAGCAGGCGGACAGGAAGTTTTTCACGTCCACATCCATCTGCTTGGAAACTGACAATAGCAACGCATCACCGCAATAATCAAAAGCCATTGGCACACAAGTAATTTTTGTGCAAAGCCATTGGCGTTTTTGCTATTATTAGCGGTCATTAATATGCGACCGTAAAACAGAACCGGTCAAACCACGATTTTCAGCCAAAGAGCACGGAATCCTAACGTGTTCAGGCGAGCAACACATAAACGGAGTACAACATGGGCATTAGCATTTGGCAATTACTGATCATTCTGGCGATCGTACTGGTTCTTTTCGGTGCCAAGCGTCTACGTAACGTCGGCAGCGATTTGGGCGGCGCCATCAAAGGCTTCAAAAACGCCATGCGTGACGAAGAAGAAAAGAAAAAAGAGGAAGCTGAACAACAGGCACAGCAAGCTCAACAGCTGGAAAAGAAAGCCGACAACGTGTTTGACGTAGCCGCTGAACAAAAGCCTGCTCAAAACGCTTCTGCGCAAGGCCACTCACCAACACCCGCGCAAACCGAAAACAAAGACAAGGCTTAATTGCCTTGGTTTCGTTGGCCGTGTCCTAAAAATGGATACGGCCTTTTCTTCGACGTTTTAGTTAGGTTGTCTGACGATGTTTGACATCGGTTTCCTCGAACTGTTATTGGTCCTGGTCATCGCATTGATTGTGATCGGGCCTGAACGCATGCCTGAAGTCGCCCGGAAACTGGGTTCCTTCATGGGCAAAACCAGACGTTTCATCAATTCGATGAAAGAAGACAACGAATGGCAGGACACCGTCCGCGAACTCAAAGCGGCGGTAGATATGCAAGAAGAGAAGAAGCAACTTAAAGAGTTGGAGCTAGACTTGCAAACCAGCTTGCAAGAGCCTGCGCACGATATCGACTTTGAAAGTCTGTCACGCCCTTCATTCGGCGGCACACCGCCACCGGTCGAATCCCCGACCCAAAGTCAATTTTCGAAGGCGCCACAACAACCGCAGTTTCCGCCCAAAGCGGAGAGCATACCGGGTTCTGCACCTCAAAATCCACCCGCTTCCGCGACAACGGCGACTCAATCAACAACCCAATCGGCGCCCGCTGAAACGTCAGCCAGCGTTGCATCAGCATCCTCTGCCCACAACGCGCCCGAAGTTCGTCCTACGGAAACAAAATCCTCATGAGCAACTCCGCTTTGCCCCCGCATGATAAGGAAATGACTCTGGTGCAGCACCTGTTAGACCTAAAAAGCAGTCTAACACGCGGTATCCTGGCCATCTTGGTCTTCTTTGTGATTTTGTTTCCGTTTGCGAATGAGATTTACACTTACATCTCCGAACCGCTGACACGCTTCCTGCCGGAAGGCAGCAGCATGATCGCCACGGCGGTGGCCTCACCGTTCTTGACGCCATTCAAATTGAGTCTGGTGCTGGCAATCTATCTGGCCATGCCATTTCTGCTTTACCAGCTATGGCGTTTTATCGCACCGGCGCTTTATACCCATGAGCGCCAACTCGTTGGGCCAATCCTGTTCTTCAGCTCCTTCCTGTTTTATGCAGGCGGCGCCTTTGCTTATTATGTGGTCTTCCCGTTGGTTTTCGGTTTTCTGTCCACCACTGCGCCGGAAGGGGTTACCATTGCCACCGACATCGCCCTCTATCTGGACTTTGTCATCAAGATGTTCTTTGCCTTCGGAATGGCGTTTGAGGTGCCCATTGTCACCGTGCTGCTGATCCTGACCGGCATGGTCACACCGGCCAAACTATCGCATGCGCGACCTTACATTATCGTCGGTGCCTTTGTAATCGGCATGTTGCTGACCCCGCCGGACATCATCTCGCAAACCCTGCTGGCCATCCCCATGTGGATGTTGTATGAAATTGGCGTACTGGTTGGTGCCACGGTACTGAAAAGTAAGGGCATTCGCGATGATGAAGCGGATGACGAGACTGACGAGAAGGCATCGGACACGGCCAATGCCAAAACCTCCGCCGCTGCACAGGCTCCCGAATACGAATTTGACGATCGCTATGCCGACCAGGTCAATGATGACCTTGACTGGGATGCCGAATTTGACCGTATCGATAATGAGATGAACATTCTCGATCGCGAGTACAACGAACGTCAACGCGCCGAACAGGCGGCCAAAAACCCGCAAAACACGCCGCCCGCAGAGACGAGCGCAAACGGTGCAACACCCCATGCGGGGGCTTCACAATCCGCAGAAGCGCAAGTCAATGGCCAGAACGATACCTCTGTCAAAGGTGACAAAGCCTAAAACGGCGAACTCGGCAAACCGGAGCACCAGAGCCGGTTTGCTGTGGCTTGCCGCTTTGCTATGGATTGGATGGCTTTTGCCAAGCCCCAAGAGTGACGCAGCGGCTATCAACCTCACCCCACAAACCAAGCCGTTACAAAACCACCCGAGCCAGTATGTGGCGATGCACGCCAACGATCCGGTTCACTGGCACGACTGGTCAAAAGCCGTTCTGCATCTTGCCCAACAGCAGCAAAAACCCATCCTCATCTCCAGCGGCTATTTCGCCTGTCACTGGTGCCATGTCATGCAGCAGGAAAACTATCAAGATCGCGCCGCGGCTGAACTCGTCAATCAAGCCTTTATTGCCGTCAAACTCGACCGTGAGCTCCATCCCGATCTGGACAATTACCTGCTGGAATTTGCGCGTCAAACCACCGGGCGGGCTGGTTGGCCACAGCATGTGGTACTCACCCCCCATGGCTTGCCGTTTGCCGCCTTCGGTTACTTAACCAATGCTGCCTTTAAAGACCGCCTTACTCAATTAACGCAGCTCTGGCAAACACAACGCCCCTTGATTGAACAGCTGGCTGCACAAGCCGTCGACACCCGCCAGGCGGCCATCGCATCAACTGTGAATCACAGCGATTTTAAAGCGCACCTGTATGCGGCCTTGCACACCCAAGCGGACACCTTAAGCGGAGGCCTGGCGCAAGGCAGTTCTAAATTTCCGCAAACACCGTTGCTGTTGACGCTTATCCAGCAAACGGACTTGGGCGATCTCGACGAATGGCTGCAACTGACACTTGAACAGATGCAGAACGAACATCTCCAGGACCATGTGCACGGCGGTTTCTTCCGCTATACGGTGGACCCGCAATGGCAGATTCCCCATTTTGAAAAAATGCTGTACGACAACGCCCAGCTCGCCCGCCTCTATTTTTTGGGTGCGCAGCGCTGGCAGCGTGCGGATTTCTTGGCAACCGCAGAACGTACCCTAAATTATCTTGAAACCCATCTGTTTGATCCAGCCAACAGGATGTTCCAGAGCAGTGAGTCCGCACTGGATGCACAGGGACGCGAAGGCGGCGCCTATCTGTGGAGTATTCAGACACTAAAAAGCGCATTGCCCAGCGAATTGTTCAACGAACTGAATGTTAATGACCGACTGCAATCGGCCTCGCCGTTTGAACTGGGCTGGTTGCCGCGCCCCACACAGAACCATTGGGCGGCGATTCGCCGCTATCTCACCACGCCACCGCAAGCCATCCCACGCGACAACAAGCTGATTCCCGGCTGGAACGGCTTGCTACTCAGCGGTTATGTCACCGCCTACAGCGTCACCCATGACCTCGCCTACTTGCAAAAGGCCAAACACTTAAGTTTACGCCTGCTAACGCTGTTTGAACGCGAGCCGGTTCCGCGTGCGCTGGATGCGCAGGGCCAGCCCATCGGATGGGCACAGCTTGATGATTTTGCCTATGTGCTGCAAGGATTGTATGCTCTTCAGAAAATAGCGCCCGAAGCGCAACACCGGACGGCGATAGCTCGCATCAAGCAATGGCTAGAAAACGATTTCCGTAATGAACACGGTTGGCAAAGCAACCGTGATTTCCTGCTGCCGGGACAACAACGCCAACTTGCCCTGCCGGATACCGCCACGCCCAGTCCAACCGCCATTCTGGAAGGCTTTCAACCGTCGCCCAACCTCCTGTTACCGCCCGACTGGCAGCAAAATCCTCTGCCTTATGCCAGTTATCTGCAAACTCCGCAGCCCTAAAAAACACTCCCGACCCGGCCTGTTGAGTTTTTGGCGCGACTTTTTTGCGGCTTGATCAAACAATCCAGTAAACTACCCCTAGTTTTCCGAACACTCGAAATAACATGGCCATTCTGCTTGTCGGTTTTATTTTACTGTTTATTCTGACCACGCTACCGAGTCTGTGGACCAGACATATCCTGCAAAAACACAGCCGCCCCCATCCCGATATTCCCGGCAGCGGACTGCAATTCGGCGAACACCTCATCAAAAAACTCGATTTAAAAGGGGTGCGCATCGAGGAAACCACCGCGGGCGACCACTACGATCCCATCGAAAAAGTGGTGCGCATTTCCAGTGCCAACGCGCATAGCAACAGCCTGACCGCGATTACCACGGTAGCACATGAAATCGGTCATGCACTGCAGGATCAGCAAGACTATGCCCC
>JACXUQ010000498.1 GCA_014763835.1 Thiotrichales bacterium | reverse complement strand
CAAATCAGATAAACTAGCGTGAAACCATCGTGTTAGGTGCCGGATCGATGAAACAGACAAGTTTTGCCTCGCTGAGCTTTGCGTCGAAGAAGAAAAAGACGCGCAAGGAGTTGTTTCTTGAGCAGATGCAAGCGTGCGTGCCGTGGCCACAGTTCGAAGCGGTGATTGAACCGTACTATCCCAAATCAGGGCGGCGCGGCGGCCAGCCGATCGGCATCACGACCATGCTGCGGATCTACCTGATGCAGCAGTGGTTCAATCTGTCCGACCCGATGATGGAGGACGCGCTCTACGAGGTAGAATCGATGCGTCGGTTCGCGGGTCTGGAGCTGTGTGAAGATCGCATTCCGGACGAGACCACGATCCTCAAATTCCGGCATTTACTGGAGAAGCACGCGCTGACCGAGCGGCTTTTCGAGGCCGTGAATGCGCACCTGCTGTCACGCGGCCTGCAGGTATCCAGGGGGACGATGGTGGACGCGACGCTCATTGCAGCCTCGCCTTCCACCAAGAATGCCAAGGGTGAGCGCGACCCCGAGATGCATCAGACCCGCAAAGGCAAGCAGTGGTATTTCGGCATGAAGATTCATATCGGTGCCGATGTCGACAGCGGTGCCGCCCACACAGTGACGGTCACGGCGGCCAATGAAGCGGACATCAATCAACTTCCGAAGCTGCTGCGGGCAAGCGACCAGGTCATTTTCGGTGATGCCGGTTACAGCAGCGACGAATACAAGCGAGGCGCACGGGCACTGGGCATTCACTGGAAAGTAAACGACAAACGCAAACCCGGGCACGGCGACCTGAGCCGCAAGCAGCGCAAACGCAACCGGCAGCAATCGAGTATCCGTGCGCGTATTGAACACCTGTTTCGGATCATCAAATGCCAGTTTGGCTACCGGCGGGTACGCTACAAGGGGCTGGAAAAAAACCGTGCGCAGGTCATGAGCCTGATGGTACTGGCGAATCTTTACCTGCTGCGCGGGAGACTGGCGGCATGAACACAGGGAAGATCTGCCCAAAAACCGTCGAAATGCTGAAATTCAGGGAGATTTTCAGCCAAAACCGGCTCATCA
>JACXUQ010000497.1 GCA_014763835.1 Thiotrichales bacterium | reverse complement strand
GCTGCGCCAGCGGCGGCTGAAGTCAGCGGTCATAAAGTCACCTCACCGATGGTGGGCAGCTACTATGAAGCGCCGTCTCCAAACGCACCGGCTTTCGTCAAGGTGGGCGATAAAGTCGCCGTGGGTGATACCTTGTGTATCATCGAAGCCATGAAAATCATGAACCCGATCGAATCTGACGTAGCCGGTACGGTTAAGCAAATTCTGGGTGTGAACGGCGAACCGGTTCAGTACGGTCAAGTTCTGTTCATCATCGAGTAAGGATCGACAGAATGATTGAAAAAATTCTTATCGCAAACCGCGGCGAAATTGCCCTGCGCGTATTGCGTGCTTGTAAAGAGATGGGCATTAAAACCGTCGCGGTACATTCCACCGTTGACGCCAACCTTAAACACGTCCTGCTGGCGGACGAAACCGTCTGTATCGGCCCTGCTCCGTCTTCAGAAAGCTATTTGAATATTCCGGCCATTATCGCCGCCGCCGAAGTCACTGACGCCGAAGCGATCCACCCGGGTTACGGCTTCCTCTCCGAAAACGCCGACTTTGCCGAACGCGTTGAAGAGAGCGGTTTTGTTTTCATCGGCCCGAAAGCCGACACCATCCGCATTATGGGTGACAAAGTATCCGCCATCCGCGCCATGAAAGCCGCTGGTGTACCGACCGTTCCGGGCTCGGGCGGACCTTTGGGCGATGATGCCGAAGAGAATCTGCGCATTGCCAAAGAGATCGGCTATCCGGTGATTATCAAGGCCGCCGGTGGCGGCGGTGGACGCGGGATGCGCGTGGTGCATACCGAAGCCAGCCTGATGAAATCGATCCAGTTGACCAAATCGGAAGCGGGCAGTTTCTTCGGCAACTCCGAAGTGTACATGGAAAAATTCCTGGAAAATCCACGTCACATCGAGATTCAGGTACTGTCCGACGGTCAAGGCCACGCCATTCATCTAGGCGAACGTGACTGCTCCATGCAGCGCCGCCACCAAAAAGTGGTCGAAGAAGCGCCAGCTCCAGGCATCACTGCTGAACAGCGCGCTAAAATCGGCCAGGCCTGCGTCAATGCCTGCTTGGAAATCAACTACCG
>JACXUQ010000496.1 GCA_014763835.1 Thiotrichales bacterium | reverse complement strand
GGTCCAATGGTTGAAGTTAAGTCTCGCCGTGTAGGTGGTGCAACTTACCAAGTACCAGTTGAAGTAAGACCAGAGCGTAAAATGGCTTTGGCTATGCGTTGGTTGGTGGATGCCGCTAGAAAGCGTAGCGAAAAAGGCATGATGCTGAGATTGGCTGGTGAGTTGTCTGACGCACTGGAAAATCGCGGTTCTGCGATCAAGAAAAAAGAAGATACCCATCGAATGGCCGAAGCCAACAAGGCTTTCTCGCACTTCCGTTGGTAATCAGATTTGGGGCCCGGTTAAGGGCCTTTATTGTTTTGGCATTTAATTAAAGGTTAATTAAAGTGGCACGTACAACTCCTATTGAGCGTTACCGTAATATCGGTATTTCTGCTCACATCGATGCTGGTAAAACCACGACCACTGAGCGTGTTTTGTTCTATACAGGTGTTTCTCACAAGATTGGTGAGGTGCATGATGGTGGTGCAACCATGGACTGGATGGCGCAGGAACAAGAGCGCGGTATCACAATCACATCAGCAGCAACAACCTGTTTCTGGAGCGGGATGGACCGTTCATTTGCTCAACACCGTATCAACATTATCGATACCCCTGGCCACGTTGACTTCACTATCGAAGTAGAGCGTTCAATGCGTGTATTGGACGGTGCTTGTATGGTTTATTGTGCAGTTGGTGGGGTTCAGCCTCAGTCAGAAACTGTATGGCGTCAGGCTAACAAATATGAAGTACCTCGTATTGCATTCGTAAACAAGATGGACCGTTCAGGTGCAAACTTCTATAGCGTAGAAGAGCAAATGCGTTCGCGTCTAGGTGCAAACCCAGTACCAATTCAAATCCCGATCGGGGCTGAAGATGCCTTTACCGGTGTGGTTGATTTGTTGAAAATGAAAGCGATCAACTGGAATGAAGCTGACCAGGGTATGACGTTCACTTATGAAGATATTCCTGCAGATTTGGTTGCTAAGGCTGAAGAATATCGTACTAACATGATTGAAGCGGCGGCAGAGTCTTCAGAAGAGTTGATGGATAAATACCTGGGTGGTGACGAGCTGACTGAAGCAGAAATCAAAGCTGCTTTGCGTGC
>JACXUQ010000495.1 GCA_014763835.1 Thiotrichales bacterium | reverse complement strand
ACCACCCAAGCGTCGCCGCCGACGCTATCCAATGCCGCATCCAACTCATCCAGCTGGGTAATCAGTTGCCCTTTGGGCACACCAATGCCGTAATCGCGGAACAACGCCTTTGATTGATATTCATGTAAATTCACAAAAAGTCTCCGATTTTCGCCGCCAGAGCCGGCTTAAGCTGGGCGGGATAAATAACGCTTTAACTGAGATAAAAATTGCTTTTATTTTATGTTTTTTGGACAATGATTGCATCAACAATTCATAGAAATGGACGCCCCGGTGAGAGCCATTACTTTTTTACTCTTCGTGATTCTGGTGTTTCTGGTGGTGCGCTTCACCTTGAACCGCATTATTGAAATTCGCGCCAAGAACCGCGAAGCGGAAATCAAAGCGACGCAACAGCAAGAACAGCCCGCCGTTGAAGAACCGATGGTGCGTTGCGCCTTATGCGGCATTCACCTGCCGCAATCCGAAGCCTACTTCGACGGCCAACACACCTTTTGCAGTGAAGGCCACATGCGCCAATTCCATCAACAGCAGCAAAGCCAGCAATAATCTACCGACAAAGAGTCCCGCAATATCGGGCTTATGAATGAATCGCGACAATCGTCGCCTGAAACACCACCGCATGACCTGCCAGTGGATGGTTGAAGTCAATCACCACAGAGTCCTCTGTCAACGCATGCACCTTGCCCGGAATTTCTTCACCGGTCGGCGTATGAAAACCGATCACATACCCCTCCTGCAACGCCATATCGGCCGGAAAATCGCTACGCGGCATGGTCTGTAAATTGGCGGGATCCGGCAAGCCAAACGCCTGTTCCGGCGGCAGCGTAAAAGTGCCGGTGGTTTCCACCTCCAGACCGATCAGCAGCTCATCCAGTTTATTCAAAAAAGTGCCGTCACCGATGGTGAAGCGGAAGGTTTCATCCCCTTCCGTCTCTTCCACCAAAGTGCCGTCCAGCAATTTCAAACTGAAACGGATTTCCACATCACTGTGCTCGCCCACCAACGGCGGGGTGTTTGCGCTTGAATTAGGCTTTTCGTTTACGGATTCTGGCACTTCTCTGTCCTTTTGTTGCTTCTTTGACTTCGCC
>JACXUQ010000494.1 GCA_014763835.1 Thiotrichales bacterium | reverse complement strand
AAAAACTTGCTAATAGCTCGCTATTAGCGGCGTTTTCCGCCGCAATCAGCCAAATTTTGTCTCATTTTTTCTTCGCGCCCTACTCGTGCAAAGATCTCAATATCAGTCTGCTGCTGTTTTTTATTGCTTTTAATGCCACCGTTAAGCAACAAAACGACTGCCTTACCCAGCAACGCATAATAAACGCGGTAGCCCTTGCCGATAAAAATACGCATTTCACTCACGCCCTCACCCACTGGTTCCGAGTCACCGAAGTTTCCAAGCTCCGCACGCGCAATACGAAGTGCAATGGCACGCACGGCTTGGCGGTCACGCTGCGCTTTTAGCCATTTATCAAACGTCAGTGTGGTTTTGATTTCGTATTTCATGGATTTATTGTAGCCTATAGGCTACTTTTCTGCAAACCAAGATTTGAGAGGAGGTTGCGCGCAGCTTCAAGACGCTTTAGATAATGCGCAAGGTAATGCAAGCGGCATACGAATCGCAAAATATATTGAACAGGCCGGGTCAGTGGTCTTTGCGGTTCAGGCGTTTGAGGTGAAGCAGGTGTTGCAGACGCAGTGCCAGCTTTGCCAGCTGGCTTTGGGTTTTCCAGAACAGAAAAGCCACCGGCTGTGTATGGTCGGCCTCATTTTTCTGTGTGGGCTGCGGCTTTTTCATGGTGATTTAGGATGGTGTGCGCACTTGCGCCAAGCGCTTGAGCATTGCGGGCGATGGAAAACCGTCGGCCGGAAGACGTTGGTCTTTCTGAAAGGCGCGCAGTGCGCTACGGGTGCGGTTGCCGGCGATACCGTCGGGCTTGCCGGCGTCATAACCTAGCCAGTTGAGGTGGTCTTGCAAGGCCTGCATGTCGGCAAGGCTCATGGCTTCGTCATCGTCAGGGCGCTCTTTGCTCAAGGCGTTGCGGCCGACAATGCGGTCGGCGAGATGCGCCACGCCCAAGGCGTAGTTGTTGGAATTATTCCAGCGCTTAATGACGTCGAAGTTGGCATACACCAGAAACGCCGGGCCGCGGTAATCAGAGGGCAGCAGCAGTTTGGCGTTCATGCTCTCTGCCGGCAGGGCGCGTCCGTCGGCCAGTTTGATGCCCATTT
>JACXUQ010000069.1 GCA_014763835.1 Thiotrichales bacterium | reverse complement strand
ACTCAGACCTTTGTTGGTCAGTTTTTCCTGCAGCGTTTTACGGGCCAAATCGGCTTTGGCGGCATCCTGGTTCAGGAACACCATGCCCACAGCATACAGGGCGTTCAGCGCAAAGCCGGCTTCTGCCGCTACGGCTTGCAGGAAAGCCGCAGGCTTTTTAATCAACAGGCCACAACCGTCTCCCGTACAGCAATCCGCCGCAACCCCACCACGGTGGGTCATGTTGGAAAGTGATTCAATGGCAGTTTGCACTACCCAGTGGCTAGGTTTGTCGTCCATATTGGCGATCATCCCGAAACCACAGTTCTCCTTTTCAAACTCTGGGGAGTAAAGGCCTGTCAGATTAAGGCCGTTTTGTACTGGATTCATAATGGTGTCCTGTCCGTCAAAATCTTATATTTTGGCCGGGTTACAGCGTCAAATGGCTTTGTAACTGGTTGTTATATAAGGTTTTTATGTTTTTTTAGCGCATTTAAAAAATAAAATAGGTGCGAGATTATACTTTATCTATGCATTTGGAATCAAATTGTAGCAGTTTTTCAGGCGCTTAGGGGTGGAAATCAGAGGGTGCAGAAGCGCGCGAGCAGCGGGTTGTGGTCGGAGATTTCACGGACGTGAAGTGCGCGGGCTTCTTGCAGTTTGAGTTGGCGGAAGAAGATGTAGTCGAGCGGATGACGAAACAGCGTTTTGATGGCGTTGGCGTTGGCTATTTCGGCTTGTTGCAGCTGTAGATTTTCGTTCAGATTGTGCAGCGTTTTGAGGCGTGTTTTATTCCAGGTGTTGAAATCGCCGCTGACGATCAAGGGGCCGGTATGCTGCGCCAGATGCTGGTAGAGATGTTGCAGTTCGCGTTGAAAAACCGGGTTGGGCACGAAGTTGATGGCGTGAATATTGGCGTGAATCAGTATCTCGCCGTTTGCCAGTTGATGCTGGGTGATCAGAGCGGTTTTGTGGGTGCTCCAGCCGAGTTCGCGGCTGTGGGTCAGGCATTGCAGGTAGGGGGTCATACTGTATTCGCAGGCCGTGAGCACGCCGAAATGGCGTTTGCCGGTCTGAATGTTGGGGGCCATGGCAAACGGCAGGTCAAAAAAGCGCGTTTGGGATTCATGGGTGCTGGCTTCTTGCAGTGCCAGTAGTTGTGGCGGCGCTATGTCGAGCAATTGCTCAATGGTGCGGTGCATAAAGTGGCTGAAATCGGTTTTCTGCAAGTTCCAGCAGAGCAGTTTGAAGCAGTTGGGTAGCGGCTTCTGCTGATGGTTGGGTTCGCTCAGTGGCGTGTAGTGGGGTCGGTACATGGCGGATGACTCTACAAAATCGGCGCGAAAATCCGTGTGAGGTTTTCAAACAGGCGCCGCCCTTTTTGGTGGGGTGGGTAGTAGGGGATGCAGGCCTGTTTGATGGGGTTCAGCCAGGTGGTAATGTCGGTTATTAAGGCCGAGGAATAGATGCAGTTGACTACTTCATGGTTGATGAATAGTGAACGGTAGTCGAGATTGGCCGAGCCGATAAACAGATTCTGCCGGTCAATCATCACCAGCTTGGCGTGTAGCATGGTGTGCGGATAGAGCAGGATTTTGCCGCCCTGTTCGGCCAGTTCGCGCATATAGGAGCTGCGTCCCAGATCAAACAGCAGGTGGTCGGACTTTTGCGGGCTGATCAGGGTGACGCGGACGCCGCGTTTCACTGCGATCAGCAATGCATTGAGGATGTCGCTGTCGGGGATGAAATAAGGCGTCACAATTTCAATCTCTTCCTGTGCCATGTGAATGCCTTGCAGCAGGGTTTCAAACAGGGCATCGCTGTCGATGTCCGGGCCGGAAGGGATCACCTGCACGATTTCGCCAGTGATTGCGGCAGGGTGGTCTGCCGGACGGGTCGGGAGCCGTTCGCCGGTGGTATAGAACCAGTCTTCGTTGAAAATATTCTGGTAGTGGGTCAGGCTGGAACCGCGGATTTCAATCATCAGATCCTGCCAGCGTTGCGCATGCGGATTGGCGCCAAGATAATCGTTGGAGAGGTTCATGCCGCCGGTCAGCAGGGTTTGTTGATCAAACAGGTAGATTTTACGGTGATTACGCAGGTTGATCTGGCTTTTGAGTAGTGAGTGCAGTGGCGGTTGAAAAAACGCGACATGCCCCCCCGCCTGTTGAAGTTTTGTAAGCGGTTTGCGGTGGATGTAGAGTTTGAAAGAGCCGATGGCGTCAAGCAGCAGGCGCACTTCGACCCCTTGCCGGGCTTTGTCGGTAAGTGCCTCGAGTATGGCCTGACCGGTGGTGTCGTTTTCCAGAATATAGGTCTGCAGGTGAATCTGCCGTTGCGCCTTTTTAATCAGGCTGAGAAGGCGTTGAAAGGCTGCTTCGCCGTTTGGGCAGAGGTGTGCCTGATTGTCGTTGCTGCTGCCGGCGATGTGGTTGGCGCGCAACAGGCGTTCGATGCGTTGTGCAAAAGGCTGGTCGGGCAACAGCTCGGAAACCGGTTGCAGCGAGATTTTGGCTTTGCGCCGTTTGGCATACAGCAGTTTGCGGGAACCGAAGATAATGTAGAGCATTACGCCGATAAAGGGTAGCAGCAGCAGGGTCAGTGTCCAGGCCATGAGATTTTGCGGCGAACGCCGCTGGTAGAGCATATGCAGCAAGGTCGCGATGATCAGCGAGATGTCGATCAGGTAAAACCAGAATGTGGGGTGCTCAATGAAAACGGTCATGTTCGGCGCTTTTTAGTGAACAGGGTGTTTCATAGCATAAGAGGCTTAAGCGGATTTTTCCAGTAAGTTGTGTTGTGGCGGCGTTTCTTTGAAAACGGCGTTCTAAAACTGAACAGGCCGGGTAGGAGAGATTCCCACCCGGCCTGTTCAGTTTTGCAAAAGCGGATTTGCGCCGAACTTATTTGTAACGTGCAATCAAGCTGGCACCGGTCATCTCTTCCGGTTGCGGCAGGCCCATGATATCGAGCATGGTCGGCATGACGTCCGGCAGAGTGCCGCCATCACGCAGCTCCACCTGTTGAGGACCGAAATAGACCAGCGGGACCGGGGAGGTGGTGTGTGATGTCAGGGGTTCGCCGGTTGCCGGGTCTTCCAGCATTTCGATATTGCCGTGGTCAGCGGTAACAATCACTTGGCCGCCCGCTTTTTCGATGGCCGCCAGGATTTTACCGAGGGCTTCGTCCACCGCTTCGACCGCTTTGATGCAGGCCGGAATGTTGCCGGAGTGGCCGACCATGTCGGGGTTGGCGATGTTGCAGATAAAGGTGTCGTATTTATCTGATTCAACCGCTTCCACCAGTTTCTCGGTCAGTTCGCCGACGCTCATTTCCGGCTGCAGGTCGTAGGTGCGCACTTTCGGCGAAGGCACGAGAATGCGGTCTTCACCTTTGTAGGGCGCTTCGATACCACCATTGAGGAAGAAGGTAACGTGGGCGTATTTTTCGGTTTCGGCAATGCGCAACTGGCAAAGATCCAGGCTGGAAATGTATTCACCGAAGGTGTTTTTCAGTTTGTTCGGACGGAAGGCGATGGTAGCGCCGAAGTTCTCGAAGTTTTTGTTGTATTCGGTCAGCGTCACAAAGGCCGACAGCACCGGTGTTTTACAGCGGTGGAAATCGCCGAAGTCGCTGATAATGAAGGCGCTGGTCAATTGGCGGGCGCGGTCCGAACGGTAGTTCATGAAAATCATCGAAGAGCCGTCTTTGACCTTGGCTTTTTTGCCTTTTTTGCTCAGGATGGCTGTTGGTTGAATGAACTCGTCGGTCTCGCCGCGTGCATAAGCCATCTCCACCGCCTCTTTGGCGGAGTTGGCTTCAAACGGTGCTTCACCGCAGCAAATGGCGTTGTAAGCCTGCTGAATGCGTTCCCAGCGGTTGTCGCGGTCCAGCGCGTAGAATCGGCCGGTGACTGAAACGATGCGGCCGCCGCCGATGCTTTTAAGGTGTTCTTCCATCTCTTCGATGTATTGCAGGGCGCTTTGCGGCGAGGTGTCGCGGCCGTCGGTGAAGATATGCAGCAGCGCCTTGGCGCCGCGCTGTACCGCCAGGGTCATCGCCGCTTTCAGGTGGTTGATGTGCGAGTGGACGCCGCCATCCGACAACAGGCCCATAATGTGCACGGCGCGTCCACGTTCGACCGACTTGTCGATGGCGTTAAGCAGTGCGTTGTTCTGGAAGAAGCGGCCGTCATCGATGTCTTTCTGGATACGGGTCAAGTCCTGATAGACCACGCGACCGGCACCGAGGTTAAGGTGGCCGACTTCCGAGTTGCCCATCTGACCGTGCGGCAGGCCGACGTCCATGCCGGAGGTGCCGATCAGGGTGTGCGGACGGCTGCTGAACAGTTTGTCCCAGTTAGGTGTGTTGGCCAAGGCGATGGCGTTGGCGTGGGTTTCTTCGCGGTATCCCCAGCCGTCGAGGATGATCAATCCGGTCGGGCGGTATTGCAGATGCTTTTTGGGCGTAAGTTCTTGACTCATGGTGGTTAGGTACCCTAAAAATTTGTTAAATTCGATTTATTGTAGCGAGTTTCGCTGTTAAAATCATTAGCTTTGAGTGAACTCCTGTTTAAGGTTTAAAGTAGCTTTATAAAAAGGGAAGCCTGATGTTTATTGAATTTATGCAAGAGCATATGCTTTTGTTTGTGGCGTTGGCGGTCGTTGTGGCCATGTTGGTGTTCAGCTATGTGGGTGATCGCATCGCCGGTTATAAAAGCGTGGGAACAGATGAAGCCACCCGCCTTTTCAATGATGACGCTTTCTTATTGGACGTGCGCACGGCAGGTGAAGCACGCGACGGCATGATCGGTAATGCCACCAATATTTCGGTCACCGAACTGGCCGGTAAAATCGCTTCTTTGAACGCGCCAAAAGATCAGCCGGTTCTGGTGTATTGCGCCAGTGGCGCGCGTTCCAGCCGTGCCGCCGGTATGCTGGTCAAAAACGGCTATACCCAGGTCTTTAATCTGGCCGGCGGTATCAACGCCTGGCGTGCGGCCGGTCTGCCGGTTGGCGGTAAGTCAAAAAAAAACCGCAAAAACTAGCCTCCAAGGCAAAATCAAGCAAGGAGAACGCGATGGCGCACGTAGTGATTTATCTGACCCAGACCTGCCCTTACTGCAATATGGCTAAACGCCTGCTGGATTCCAAGGGCGTGAGTTACGAAACCATTGATGTGGGTCGTGATCCGCAGTTGTGGGCGGATTTGAGAGCCAAGTGCGGGCGCGAAACCGTGCCGCAGATTTATATCGGCGATCACCATGTTGGCGGCTTTGATGATTTGTCCGCGGCCGACAAGCGCGGTGAAATCGACCCGCTATTGAACGCTTGATTCAACCTTCTGTGTAATCTTTAAGCGCGCGTCTGAAATGGCAGACGCGCGCTTTCATATTTATAAAGCTTTTTAAGGAACGACACATGTCTGAAACGACTGCAGCGAAAAAATTCATTATTCAAAAAATCTACACCAAGGATATCTCGTTTGAATCGCCGAACACACCGGGTATTTTCGCGGCGGAGTTCAAACCGGTGCTGGATGTGAATCTGAATATCGAAAGCAAAGGTTTGGAAGAGGGCTTGTTTCACGTGATTTTGCGCGTGACGGCGACCACTAAAATCGGCGAACACACGGCGTTTTTGTGTGAAGTTGAACAGGCCGGTATCTTTACACTGGAAGGTTTCAGCGACGAAGAGTTGAATTATTTGCTGGGTTCGCAGTGCCCGAACACGCTGTTCCCTTATGCGCGTGAAACGGTGTCCGATCTGGTAGCACGTGGCGGTTTCCCGCAGTTGCTGCTGGAGCCGGTCAATTTTGATGCCATGTACCATGAGCACTTGCAGGCGCAAGCGGCTCAGGCGACTGCGCAGTAAGCGGCTGGCGAAGTCGGACAGGGTCTGGAAATGACGGCAACCATGCCCATCGCGGTTATCGGTGCGGGTGCCTGGGGCACCGCCCTGGCGATTCATCTGGCGCGCGGCGGCCATGTCGTGCGCTTGTGGACGCACAGTGCCGAGCAGGCCAAAAAGCTGCGTACCCAGCGTGAAAACACTGCCTATCTTAAAGGTATTCATTTTCCCGATAACTTACAGGTCAGTGCCCAGTTGGATGAGGTGTTGGTCGGCGCCCAAGCGGTATTGGTGGTGGTGCCGAGTCATGTGTTCCGTGAAACCTTGCAGCGGATTCAGACCTGCCAGCCAGAAGGTTTGGCGCATTTTGCCTGGGCGACCAAAGGCTTTGAGCCGCAAAATGCGTTGCTGTTGCATCAGGTAGCCAAAAGTGTGTTGGGTGAAGCGCAGCCGATGGCGGTGCTTTCCGGTCCGACCTTTGCCGACGAGGTCGCCAAAGGACTGCCGACGGCGATGGTCAGCGCCTCGGAAAATCAGGCGGAAGCGCAGTTCTGGGCGGACCTGTTCCATTTCGGCAATTTCCGCATGTACACCCAGAACGATATGGTGGGTGTGGAGATCGGCGGCGCCTACAAAAATATTATGGCCATCGCCACCGGTATGAGCGACGGCCTGCATCTGGGGGCCAATGCGCGTGCCGCGCTGGTGGCGCGTGGTATGGCAGAGATGATGCGTCTGGGGCAGGCGCTGGGCGCGAATCCGGAAACCCTGATGGGCTTGGCCGGTTTGGGCGATCTGGTGCTGACCTGTACTGATGATCTGTCGCGCAACCGCCGTTTTGGCTTGCAGCTGGCAAAGAACCCCGGCCAGGCGGAAGCGGTGATGGCATCCATCGGCCAGGTGGTTGAAGGTGTCAAAGCGGTGCAGGCGGTCAAGCAGATTGCCGAACGCCACTATCTGGATTTGCCGATCATGCAGCAGGTTTACCGTATTGTGAATAACGAGTGCTCGCCGGCGGATGCGGTGCGAGAACTGATGGCGCGCGACGGTAAGGCGGAAATTACGCTGTAAGTGTCAGG
>JACXUQ010000068.1 GCA_014763835.1 Thiotrichales bacterium | reverse complement strand
AGGCCAAGGAACTGGGTCGAAACCGTGTCGAAATCGCCGAAGAGCTGTTTGGGCCGGAAGAGAAATGACCTCGGATAGATGGAGCCATCCGCGCTTTTAAGCGTTGTAAGCCTTGGGTTTAATGTTATGATTCGCGCTATGTAAAGTTCTTGTTGGGAGAGAAAGAATGAGCGTTTTACCAAGTCATCTCAAATATGCCGAAACGCATGAATGGGTTTATATTGATGAGCAGGGTAATGCCGTAGTGGGCATCACCGATTTTGCGCAGGAGTCGCTGGGCGATCTGATGAGTGTGACTTTTCCCGAACTCGGAGCGGATGTGACTGCTGGAGACGAAGTCATGTCATTGGAGTCGGTCAAGGCCGCCTCGGAAATCTATGCGCCTTTGAGCGGCGAAATTGTCGCGATTAACGAAGCGCTGGAAGACGAGCCGGAGCTGATCAACGAAGAACCCTACGATGCCGGCTGGTTGTTCAAAATTGCGCCGCACGATGTCACAGAATTGGAAGAGTTGATGTCTGACAGCGAATATCAGGATTTGATTGATCAGGCCTAGCGTTTATAGCAGAGATTTTCTCATCCGTTTTACTAAGCATGCACCCTCGTGGTGCATGTTGACTTTTTAAAGCCGCTCATTTTTAGAAAAAGAATCGATCTATGTTAGCAACCCTGAGACTTAAGAAAAACGAAGAACGCCGCCTTAAACAAGGGCATTTATGGATTTTCAGCAATGAAGTCGATAACGACGCCACGCCGCTCAAACAGTTTGAGGCCGGCCAGCAGGTGGTGATTGAAGGCGCCAACGGCAAGCCGTTGGGGATGGGGTATGTGAACTCTAACACCCTGATCTGTGCGCGTCTGCTGAGCCGCAATCCAAAAGTGGAATTGAACGAGAAGTTTCTGAAGCGCCGCATTCAGGCGGCGCAGGCGTTGCGCGAATTGAACTTTGACGAACCCTACTATCGCCTGGTGTTCGGTGAGAGTGACGGCCTGCCGGGATTGGTCATCGACCGTTTCGGCGATGTGTTTGCCGTGCAGATCACCACCGCCGGCATGGAAGCGGTCAAAGAGCTGATCGTGCAGGTATTGGAGAATCTCTACCATCCGCAGGCTGTCGTGTTGCGCAACGACAGCAAAAGCCGCGAACTGGAGGGCTTGCCGTTATACGAGGAAGTTGCCTTGGGAAGCCTGCCGGAAGAGGTGATTATTCGCGAGAACGGTGCACAGTATGCCGTGCCGGTCAGCGGCGGTCAGAAGACCGGTTGGTTTTACGACCACCGCATGGCGCGGGCGCGCCTGCAAGGCTTGGTCAAGGGCAAGCGGGTTTTGGACGTATTCAGTTATCTGGGCGGCTGGGGGATTGCTGCGGCGATAGCCGGGGCGGAATCGGTCACCTGCGTGGATGCCTCAGAAGCGGCTCTGGACGGGGTGGAGCGTAACGCCGAATTAAACGGCGTTATCGATAAGCTGACCATGATTCAAGGCAATGCCTTTGAGGTGTTGAATGCGTTGCGCCTGGAAGCCGAGCGTTTTGACGTGGTGATTGTCGATCCGCCGGCGTTTGTCAAACGCAAAAAAGATTTGAAACAGGGCGCGGAAGGTTATCGCCGTATCAATGAGATTGCGATGCGCTTGTTGGAGGCCGACGGTATTCTGGTGTCGGCGTCGTGTTCGCATCACATGAGCCGCGATCATCTGCTGGAGCAGGTGCAGTCGGCGGCACGCCATATCGACCGCACGGTGCAACTGTTCGATCAGGCGCATCAGGCGCCGGATCATCCGGTGCATCCGGCGATTGCGGAAACCGAGTATCTCAAGACCTTTTTCTTTAAAGTTTCTGCCAGTTGGTAATAAGCGATGCCCAATTCTAGCGCCGTTCAATTTGTAGCCAATGAGGTTCATGCCTTTCGCATCCTTGCCGACAAGGCGTTGCAGGGCGAGCGTCCGGTCCAGCGCCTGTTACAGGCGCTGGAGGTGCAAAGCCGCAGTGTCCGCAAGATTTTTGATGTGATTCCGCAAACCGGTGGGGTGTGTCATTTCTGCGGGTTTATCGCGTTGCTGGATGAGGTTTTGCCGGGGGTGTTTGCGCCGGATGTCAACCGCGTGTACTTGGCCGATTTTCAGCAGCAACTACGTTTTGAAGTGAATGTGTTGACCCAGCCGGGTGGCCTGCTGGAAGTGTATGTGGAGGATTTTCTTTCGACCTCCTGGGGCGATTTGTATGCGGTGAATAATCATGCCATCATCTCCCGCGCCGACCGCTATGGCACGATCATTTCGGCCAACCCCAAATTTGTTGAAATCTCGGGCTATCCGCTAGAGGAATTGATTGGCGAAGATCACGCCATTCTTAATTCGGGCGAACAACCCAAGGGCTTTTTCAAAGCGGTGTGGCAGACGTTGCTGGCGGGCCGCAACTGGCACGGCACCATCTGTAACCGTAACAAAAATGGCGAGCTCTACTGGGTTGAATCGACCATTCAGCCGGTACTGAACCGTCAGCGAGAAGTGGATCACTTTATCTCCATTCGCACCGACGTCACCGCGCTGAAGAAGACCGAACAGCAACTGGTACAGAAGCTCAATCAGCTGGAGGAGACCGAAAAGCGCCTGCATCAAAGTCAGGTGTTTGCCAATATCGGTACCTGGGACTGGAATATTCAAACCGACGAACTGTGGTGTTCGGAGATGGTGTCACCGATTTTCGGCGGGCTGAACCAGACGCTGCTGACCAGTCATGAAAACTTTATCGGCGCGATCCATCCGGACGATGTGGGCTTGGTTACCGGTGCGGTGGCGGCCTGTTTGGAAGAGGGTAACGAATACGATATCGAACACCGCGTGATCTGGAAGGACGGCAGCGTGCGTTGGGTGTCGGAAAAGGGCGATGTGATCCGCGATGACGCAGGCAACCCGCTGCGGATGCTGGGGGTGGTGCAGGATATCACTCAGCGCAAACGGGTCGCCGATGAGTTGCAGGAGGCCAAGCATCAGGCGGAAAGAGCCAACAAGGCGAAGTCCGAGTTCCTCTCCAGCATGAGCCACGAACTGCGCACCCCTTTGAATTCCATTATCGGTTTTTCCGATCTGCTGGCCAGCGGCCATCTTTCGGCAAAACAGGCGCGACAGGTCAATAACATCCGTTATGCGGGTCATCACCTGTTGGAGTTGATCAATCAGGTGCTGGAGCTTTCCAAGATCGAAAGCAGCGAACCGGAGGTGTCTTTAACCGCCGTCGCCATGCCCAATGTCATCAAGAGTTGTCTGTCGACGATTCAGCCGTTGGCCGACCGCAAAGGGGTGAGTGTACGTTATCTGCAGCCGGAGGCCTGCCATGTCTGTGTGCTCGGCGATTTTACGCGTATCAAGCAGGTGCTATTGAATTTTCTCTCCAATGCCATCAAATATAACCGCGAAGCGGGGTTGGTGGATGTCCGTTGCGAAGTCTACCACGCCGCGTCGGGCGCCAATATGCTGCGTGTCAGTGTGCGCGATACCGGCGTGGGCATTCCCGAAACTTACCAATCCCAGGTGTTTGAACCCTTCAACCGCTTGGGATATGAGGGCAAATCGATCGAGGGAACCGGCATTGGCTTGAGCATCACCAAGCGGATTATCGAGTTGCTGTCCGGTGAAATCGGTTTTGAGAGTGTCGAAAATGAAGGGTCGGTTTTCTGGTTTGCCTTGCCTTTGTATGGCGATGGCTGCACCAGCGAGTCGCACGATTTTGATGAGGAGCGTGCGCCCTCGCTGCTGCGTAACGACTCGCCGGCACCGCGTGCAAGGCAGGTGCTTTACATCGAAGACAACCCGATGAATATGCAATTGATGTCGGAAATCTTCGAAGGTTTGGACGGGGTGGAACTGTCGATTATGCCGACCGCCGAGATGGGCATTGAAAGGGCGCTGGAGTTGAAACCGGAGTTGATTTTGATGGATTTGGATCTGCCGGCCATGAGCGGCGAACAGGCGCTGGGCATACTGCGCGCCCATCCGGATCTGCAGACATCGATGCCGCGTATTGTGGCCGTCACCGCCAAGGCGATGAAAGAAGATATCGAACGCGGTCTGCAGCTGGGTTTTGACGCCTATCTGACCAAGCCGATCGATATCCGCAAGTTACTAGATTTACTCGCAGAGTGAGGCGTTTTTATGTTTGGAAGTATGCAACTGATCAAACAGGCCCGTATTCTCGTCGTCGATGACCAGCCCGTTAACCTCGAGCTGGTGCGCGACTCCTTTGAGCAGGAGGGTTTTGAGCATATCGAAACCTGCAGCAATCCTCTGCAGGTGGCGAGCATTGTGCAGCGGCAACCGGTTGATCTGATTCTGCTGGATATCAATATGCCGATTCTTGACGGTTTTGGTGTTCTGTCGTTACTGAGCCAGCATTACCAACACCTGCAGAAACCGCCGATTATTATGCTGACTGCTCAGAATGACCAGCAGAACCGCAACAAAGCCCTGCAGGCCGGCGCCAATGATTACGTGAGCAAACCGTTTGACCGGCTTGAACTCTTAAGACGGGTTGAGCTGCAGCTGGAAAACTGGTTTTTGCGCAAGGCGCTACAAGAACAGAATGTGAGGCTCGAGCAGATGGTGAACCAGCGCACGGCCGAGTTGAACCGCGCCAAGGTCGAAATTGTCGAGCGTCTCGGGCGTGCCGGTGAATACCGCGATAATGAAACCGGCAACCATGTCAAACGTGTCAGCCTCTATTCTTACGAAATCGCCAGACAAGCCGGACTCGGTGAGGAGCGTGCGCGCTTGATTCAACAGGCTTCGCCGATGCACGATATTGGCAAGATCGGCATTTCCGACACCATTTTGATGAAGCCCGGCAAACTTGATGACGACGAATACCAGACTATGCAGAATCATGTGCTCATCGGTGCCAGTATTCTCAAGGCTTCGACTTCGGAGATACTCAAAGTTGCCTACAAAATCGCGCTGACGCACCACGAAAAATACGATGGTCGCGGCTATCCGCACGGCCTGGCCGGCGACGAAATACCGATTGAAGGCCGCATTGTCGCCATTGCCGACGTCTTTGACGCACTGACTTCCGAGCGCCCCTACAAAGAAGCCTGGCCTGTTGAAAAGGCGGTGGCGCTCTTGGAAAAAGAGAAGGGCAAACATTTTGACCCTTATTTGGTCGATTGCTTTATGGCCGTACTGCCGGCGATTCGCAAGATCAAGGAAACCTATCTTGAAGCCTAAGGCGTTGGCTGCATCGTTACCCGACAGTCGCGACCGGTTTCGTCAACAGCAGTTGGCCAAACAGTGTTTCTGGGATGAGGTGGAGCAGACGCTGTGGATTGACGCCCGTAAAATCGAACCGCAAATTGGCGTGGTCAGCGTCATCGGCTGGGAACGCATGATGTTCGAGTCCGAACCGATTCCGTTTTATCCCAGGCACTGGCGTGTGTTTGCCTGGTCCAACTTTTCGCAACTCGCTTATTGGCGTAAACAGATTCCCAAATGGATTCTGGACAGCTGCGCCCTTTTCCCGACGCATCAGCTGACGTTGCTGCATTATTGCGGCAAATATCCGCAGATTCTGGAGTTGCTGGATCATGCGCCCCTGTTGGCATGGCGTTTGGTGACCTCCGGGCTGGAAGAGCCGGAAATCGTTGCACTCTTGTCCGGTAAACGGGTGGACATGGCCGCACAGGTCGGTTGGCCGGGCAAAGAAGAAACCGTCAAGTTCCTGCGCAATCTGCGTCTGCGTTGGGTCAATCAGGAGATTGCCGAACAGATCGAAGTCTGCCTGCTGGACGAACGCCGCCTGAACGCCTTGCAGAGCCTGCCGCGCATCAACTCCATGGCGTTGTCTTTGGCGGCGCGCTTTCCCGAATTGATCGGTTGCCGCCTGCACCGTGCGTTGGCGCAGTTGCCTTGCCGGCCGATGCAGTGCCAAAGCATGGTGGCGCTGCTGGAAGACGCTTACCGTTTGGCGAACTATCTCGGTTTGGATGAGATGGAAGTGGCGCGTATCGGCAACAGCCGTTATCTGGTGGAGGTGAGTCAGCTCTATCAGCAGTGGCTCAATAGTGCGGCCGAAAGCGCTCTGCAAGGTGACGAAGCAGCCTTGCCGGCGCTTAGCGACACGCTTGCGCAGTCAAACAACGATTTCGAGGTGTTGACCAGCGCGCAACAGTGGTTGCAGTTGAGTTTATTGCAACAGCACGCCTGGATAACCGAGTTGGAGGATGTGGCTGTCCAAAAGCTGATTGTCTGGCAACAAGAGGGGGCTATTTGGGCGGCGTTAATCAAACAAGCAGCCAACAAAACGGTTGAGATTGTCCGCGTCCGCGGCCCCGAAAACAGCCTGCCCACAGCCAAAGAACTCGCCAGTCTGCATGTATGGCAGGCCAAAGGGCGGCTGTTGGCGTTGTTTGCGGACTGAAAAAATCGGTTTCCAAAACTGAACAGGCCGGGGTGCGATGTCGCACCCCGGCCTGTTCAGTTTTTTAAAAGCGTTTTTGAGGATTTTACACGGAATCGCCAATAATGCGTTCGCTGCCCATCAGGTCGTCATAGGTTTCGCGCGGGCGGATCAGCCAGGCTTGATCGCCTTGCACCATCACTTCGGCGGCACGCGGACGGGTGTTGTAGTTGGAGCTCATGGTGAAACCGTAAGCGCCGGACGACATCACCGCCAGCAAATCGCCGGCCTGTAAATTCAGTTCACGTTCCTTGCCGAGAAAGTCGCCGGTTTCACAGACTGGACCGACGATATCCCATTTGCCGGCCATGCCATCAATGCGCGGTGTGACCGGCACAATCTGCTGGTAGGCCTGATAGAGCGCAGGGCGAATCAAATCGTTCATGCCGGCGTCGATAATCGCAAAGTTCTTGTGCTCGGTCGGTTTCAGAAACTCCACCTGCGTGACCAACACCCCGGCATTGCCGGCAAT
>JACXUQ010000067.1 GCA_014763835.1 Thiotrichales bacterium | reverse complement strand
CAAAGGTGGACTGGCTGAGTGGTTGAAGGCGGCGGTCTTGAAAACCGTTGTAGGTTAATAGCCTACCTGGGGTTCGAATCCCTAGTCCACCGCCATTATTCTTAGAACCCGCAATCGAGCAATTGATTGCGGGTTTTTTTATATCTGCGATTTTTGTCATGATGCGATGGATAAGAACACAACAGGACGGCAAGATCTTATGGGGTTTTGTCGCGAAGGTGGCGGATAAATCATTAACCGTCCATTTTTTGGAAAGCGGCGACAGGTTGCCCGGACAAGAATATGTGCACTGTCTGCTGGATATGGCCAAATGGGATGCCTATTGGCGGCAGGATCGTTGTAACTATGTACCGGATGATCTTTCGCAATTTCCAATGTCCTGTTGCGCGGATGAAGCGGCCTATATAGCAGAAATCGAGTCTCACCGCTCCAAAATAGCCCGTTGGGTTGCGCAGCATGGCGTTAGCGATGAAATTCCCGCCGTCTGTTTTCACGCGGAGTTTTCGGAGAATGGTTTGCTGCGGATTTTGCAGGGCAGGCACCGTCTGGTCTATTTGCGGCAACTCGGTTTGCCGGTCTTTGCAGCGGCGATTCCCAAACAGCGATGGGGCGATTTCATATCACTTGGATTGGTTGTGGAACAAGCTGTGGATAAAGTGTGAGTTTTATCGGTTTCTGTGCCGTCAGGCGAGGAGGCTACCCGGCCTGTTTACTTTTAAACAGCTTGCGCACAAAACGAATCAGATGGAAGTGCTGGATGCTCAGATAGAGTGTGGTACCGATCATGACGCCGAGTAGCAGGTTGCCGAAATAGAGCGCCTGCCAGATATGGGGGAAGACTTCGTTGAACCACTGTTCCGAGCCGATGGCAATGCTGGAACTCATGTCATAAAGATCCGGTGTTCCCAGAAGCCAGGTGCCGAATTTATAGCCGCCGTACCAGATCGGCCACATGGTTAGCGGATTGGTAATCCACGCCAGGGCGGTGGCCAGCGGGATATTGGCGCGCAGGTAATAGGCAAGAACCGAACCCAGGACCATCTGAAACGGCACCGGCAGCATCATGCAGACCGAGCCGATAAAGCCGGCACGTGCGAACGAGGTGCGGTCTCCAGCCCAGTAAACCCGGTCTTTGAAGCGCGGGAAATACTTGTTCAGAAAGACCGACTGGCGGGTTTTACGGCCGATCTGATGGGTCTTGAGTTTAAGGTAGCGCCACATCTGCGGTTATCCTGGTTATTTCACGGCCTGATAGGGAGGCAGTTGCCGGGCAACGGTTTCAAAGGTCATAATCCGCAAATTCGGCAGACCATCACGGTAAGTTAAAGGCCGCTCACCTTGAACTAGCGGACGCAAGTAATCCAAGCCGGCCTGAGTGATATCCATGCCGTCCTCGCTGATAAAGCTGTCCTCAACGCGATATTCCAAGTCGGCGACGGCAAACAGTTCCACCGTTTTGAATTGCCATTGAAACGGATCGGTAGAAGTGACTTCAACCACAGGCAATACGCCGTGCAAACCTTCTAAAGCCGCATTAACGGCCGCAACCCCGGCATCATAGGCTAACTGCCAGTCGGTTTGCGAAACCCAGTGGCTGGCGGCGCGTTGCAGATAATCCGGCACGGCACTGTGCGTTTTGCAGCCAAACTGGTTGGCCACGATTTTGGCGATGGTATGTGCTACGCCGCCGAGTTGTGTGTAATCTTTTAAGTGGGTGTGCTCGACATTTTCAATGGAGATATAGTCGCCGTTAATGTCCACCAGACCTTCGGAAACGATACAGGTGCAGTAACCGTGGCTTTCAAAGAAGGCGGCCACTTTTTGTAGAAAGGCCTCGCGGTTAAAGGGGCGCTCCGCCGGCAGAATAATCAGCGGTGCATTTGGAATCTGCTGTTTGATCAACCCACCTGCCATCGCCAGCCAGCCGGCATTGCGTCCCATCGCTTCCAATGCAAAAAAACGGGTGGAGGTATTGTGCATCGAATACAAATCCAAGGTCGCTTCCAACAGGCTCGAAGCAAGGTATTTGGCGGCACTGCCAAAACCGGGGCTGCAATGCGACAGCGCCAAATCGTTGTCGATGGTTTTGGGGATGCCGATGCAGGTGACCTTGTGGCCGTGCGCCGAACAGTAGTCGGCGACCTTTTGCGCGGTGACCATCGAACCGTTACCGCCGTTGTAGAAAAAATAGCCGATTTGATAGGTTTTGAAAACGGCTAAAACGCGTTCATATTGCGCCGGATTGTCTTCCATCGGGTCGAGGTCGAAGCGGCAGGCTTCAAAGGCGGCGCCGGGATGGTACTTCAAGCTGTCCAAAGCGTCTGCGTCGAGTGTAGCCGTATCGACCAGCAGTTCTTCCAAAACCCCTTTGATGCCGTTGATAGCGGCAAAAACCCGTCCAAAACGTTGCGGGTGTCGGCGGCAGGTTTCAATGACCGCCGCCGCGCTGGCATTGAGCACCGCACTGGGGCCGCCGGCCTGTGCATAAAGGACGTTGGAGGGCTGATGTTGCTGGGATGTCATGGCGATACCTGAATAATGCTGATGGCGGAATTATAAGTTAATTAAGGGAAGGTTTTATGACAGCTGTACAGCAAGACGCTTGTCGGCAATCGACAGCGAGGCGTGTCCGCTGAGCAGCTGTTGCAGCGGGTCCACGACCAACAAGCTGCGCCATCCATTTAACGCCAGGGTTTCACCGCCGCGAATCAGGGACAGCAATTCGGCTTTATTCACCAGATTATGCGGATTGAGGCGGTAATCCAGAGCAATCTGGCTGCACAATGCCATGCATAGGCTGATCAAGACCTCCTCCTGCGCATCGGCGGCCGGCGGTTTGGCTTCCGGCTGAGGCCAGCTTGCCGGATCAGAGGAAAATACCGCATCGATGCAGGTAATCCACTGCTCGCCGAACTCCTTGACGGATGAAGGTTTGATCTGCGGCACCTTGTAGAGTGCCTCGACTGTTTTGGGCGGGCGTTGTGCAATGCCGACAATAACTTCATCGCTCATAACCCATTTTTTAGGCTGGTTGTGCTCAATCGCGTAGCATTCGCGCCATTCTGCCAGCATATAGACGATTGCTAGCTGCTTGGGCTTGAGGCCGCGCACGCCTTTGATTTTTTCACCGGCGGTGCTTGGTTCCGGTTTATAGAGGCGTTCGTCCAGTAGGGCGGCGCAGTCTTCTTCAACGGCTTTCAATTGTGCCGGCGTAAGATGGGCTATGAATTTTTCATACAAAGGGGCGAGGTAGCGCACATCGTCGATCGCGTATTGAATCTGCTGCTCGCTTAACGGACGGGCATGCCAGTTGGTGCGCGTCTGATCTTTCGCCAACTTGCAGCCGAGTTCCGCTTCGACTACCCGGGCAAAGCCGGCGATATCGCCATGTTTGAAAAAAATGGCTGCAAGCTGGGTGTCAAAAATTGACACGGGCATCTGCTGTGCAAGTTGATACAATACTTCCAAATCCTGGCGCGCGGAGTGAAATACTTTCGTGATGCGGGGTTCGACCAAAATGTTCACCAGGCCCTGCAAACCGTTTTTGGGATCGGCGGCTTGGATAGGCAACGGGTCGATAATGGCGACTTGGCCAAGACAGTCCTGAATCTGCACCAGGCTGAGTTCCGGGAAGTAAGTGTCGGTGCGCACGAACTCGGTGTCGATGGCAAGCCATTTCACCTTGTCGTCCTGCAAAAGACGTGTGGCGTAGTCATTTAACGCCTCAGCGGTGGTAATGCTGAGATAGTTGCTGTAGTCGAAATGAGAGCTGATTTTTTTCATAGCGCAAGTGTAAAAGCAAGCGGCAGCCAGCGCAAGCGTGCCGATGAGTAAATAAGGAAGGAATGTGAAAAAGCAACAAATTCATATTTTGGGCATTGCCGGCACCTTTATGGGCGGCATCGCACAGCTTGCCAAAGCGATGGGGCATGAGGTCAGCGGTTCGGATAAGGCGATCTATCCACCGATGAGCACGCAACTTGAACAGGCCGGCATTGCCGTGGGTCAAGACCAGGATGTGAGTTTTTTGCAAAGCGAGCCGGACGCTGTGGTGATCGGTAACGCCTTGAGCCGCGGCCATAAAGCGGTGGAGGCGACCTTGAACGCCCAACAGTTTTATACTTCCGGCCCGCAGTGGCTGGCGGAACACATTCTTAAAGACCGTTGGGTGATTGCCGTGGCCGGCACCCACGGCAAAACCTCCACCGCGTCGATGGTGGCGTGGATTCTGGAACATGCCTGTCTGAAGCCGGGCTTTCTGATCGGCGGTGTCCCTGAAAACTTTGGTGTGTCGGCCCGTTTGGGCGAAGCGCCGTTTTTTGTGGTGGAGGCGGATGAATATGACACCGCCTTTTTCGACAAACGTTCCAAGTTTGTGCATTACCATCCACGCACCTGTGTATTGAATAATCTGGAGTTCGACCACGCCGATATTTTCGATTCCGTTAAAGACATTCAGAAACAGTTCCATCATCTGGTACGCACCGTTCCCGGCAATGGCCTGATTGTCATGCCGAACGATGAACCGAACCTTGATGAAGTCATCGCCAAAGGCTGCTGGACGCCGGTTGAGAAGCAAGGCAGTAGCGCGCAATGGAGCTATCATTTGTATGAGCAGGACGGCTCGGAATTCGAAGTGCGTTTTCAGGGCAGCTGCATGGGGCGCGTTAAATGGCCGCTGAACGGTCTGCACAATGTGCGTAATGGTTTGAGTGCGCTCGCCGCAGCGGTGCATTGCGGTGTGCCAGCACGGATTGCGGTGGAGGCGTTATCGTATTTTAAAGGGATTCGCCGCCGCATGACCCTGGTGGGTGAGGCCAAAGGCATTGCCATTTATGATGATTTTGCCCACCATCCGACCGCCATTGCCACCACGTTGCAAGGCGTTAAAAACCGTCTGCAAAAACTCAACAGGCCGGGTGTGGAGCAGGGGCGTTTGATTGCGGTATTTGAGCCGCGTTCCAATACCATGCGCATGGGCGTGCATGCCCAGACCTTGCCGGCGGCGTTTGACGAAGCCGATGCGGTGTTTGCGTTTATTGACCCGGCCTGGAACTGGCAGCTGCCTTTAGACGCCTTTAAAGCGCAGGTGACGGTGGCTGACAGTTACGAGGCTTTGTTGACCCAGCTCACGCAGGCATTGCAGCCGGGCGATACGGTGGTGATTATGAGCAATGGCGGTTTTGGCGGCATTCATCAGAAACTGCTTGCCGCCTTGCAGGATTAATTATGTGGGCGTTGCTGGAAGTTGGCATCCTGCTTTTGATCGTCGTTTGGCTGGTGTGGATGCTCAAGCCGCCGCGCCGATAAATAGAAAGCCGGCTAAAAGACGTTTTCCAGCGAGAATTCATCAGCCTGTAAAGGGTGCCCTGCTCGATAGCAATCGATCAGCGCGTCCGACCACATTTTGGCTCGTTCCGGCAGGCCGTGTTGCAGATAGTGTTGTACCTGTTCAAACACGGCTTGTTTAAAACTATTCGATGCGCCGACCTCACCGCTTAAATTGTCTGCGCTGAAATGGAATTGAAAATCCGCCGATCGGGAAAAAATCCACTCCAACGCCTGCGGTTTGACCTCGACTTTTTCAAACTCCGCTTGTCTTTCGGCGCTTCTGCCGTCGGGTTCATACCAGTAGCCAAAATCCTCCAGCAAACGGCGCTCCTTGCCCGCCACGCACCAATGGGCGATTTCGTGCAGTGCACTGGCAAAGAAGCCGTGGGCAAAAACAATGCGATGATGCGGGTGTTCGGCATCGGCCGGAAGATAGATCGGCTCGGCTTCGCAGCACACCAGTTCGGTGTTGTAGGTGGGCACAAAAAGGGTGTTAAAAAGCTTAACGGCTTGTTCTGCTGTATGTTGCATGACTCAAATAGATTGCAATAAAAAAGGCGCTATTTTAAGCGCCTTTTGGGGTTTCGACTATCGGCTTTTGCCCTAATCGCTTTTTAAAGTTTGGCCATCACGCGGCGGGCAGCATCGATGGTGGCGTCAATGTCCGCCTCGGTGTGTGCAGCAGATACGAAGCCCGCTTCAAATGCCGAAGGTGCCAGATAGACGCCTTCATCCAGCATGCCGTGATAGAAGGCGCGGAAACGTTCCATATTGCCTTTGGCAACCTGGGCATAACGGCTGATGTTCTTCTCTTCGCTGAAGAAGTAGCCGAACATGGCGCCTACCTGATTGGTGGTGAACGGAATATTGAATTCGTCCGCTACGGCTTGCAGGCCTTCAAGCAAACGCGTGGTTTTGGCTTCCAATTCTTCAAAGAAGCCGGGTTCGCTGATTAGCTCCAATGTCTTCAAACCTGCCGCCATAGCCACTGGATTGCCCGACAGGGTGCCCGCCTGGTAAACCGGGCCGAGCGGCGCGATGTGTTGCATAATTTCACGTTTGCCGCCAAACGCGCCAACCGGCATGCCGCCCCCGATGATTTTACCGAAGGTGGTCAGATCCGGCGTAATGCCGTAACGGCCTTGTGCGCCTTGCAGGCCGACTCGGAATCCGCACATGACTTCGTCAAAAATCAACACGCTGCCGTACTGGTCGCAGACCTCGCGCAGGGTTTCCAAAAAGCCCGGTTCCGGCGGAATGCAGTTCATGTTGCCGGCAACCGGTTCGACGATAATGCAGGCGATTTTGTCGCCGATCTCGGCAAACACCTTGCGCACTTCGTCGGCGTCGTTGTGCGTCAACGTCAAGGTTTCTTCGGCGAGTGCCGCCGGTACGCCCGGAGAGGAAGGAACGCCCAGTGTCAACGCGCCGGAACCGGCCTTGACCAGCAAAGAGTCGGAGTGGCCGTGGTAGCAGCCTTCGAATTTGACGATCTTGTCGCGTCCAGTGTAGCCGCGCGCCAGGCGAATCGCGGTCATGGTGGCTTCGGTGCCGGAGCTGACCATGCGCACCATGTCCATCGACGGGAT
>JACXUQ010000493.1 GCA_014763835.1 Thiotrichales bacterium | reverse complement strand
AGAGTGTAAAAAAAATATCCCTCAAGCACCTTGAGCGTGCAACAGTCAACCGCAAAACCCGTTGACTGCTCGTTGCTGGCAACACGGCAAAGTGGAAACCACTTTTGCCGCAGAAATTATCTTAGCGCTGCCCTCTTTACCGAAGCCAATTGAAATTTCAAATCTCATTGATAGCGGCCATCAAACACCCGGCCTGTTGAGTTTTTTGCGGCGCTTTTTGAACCAGCAGCTACTCTTTTATCAATGCCTCAATCTTCATCAGATGGGTCTGCTGATCCCATTCCGTGCCGCCAAACAGGGCGTAACGGATCTGCCCCTGCTTGTCGATCAGATAGGTACTCGGATAGGCAAACACCTGCCAGTCTTTAACCGCCGAGCCGCTCGGGTCGAGCAAGACCGGGAAGTTCACCGGATGTGCCTGTAAAAAAGTTTCTATCGCCGGCGCGGATTCCGCCAGATTGACCGCCAAAATTTCAAACGGCGCCTCTTTTAACTGCGTTTTCAAGCGTGCCATCGACGGCATTTCGTGAACGCAGGGCGGACACCAGCTGGCCCAGAAATTGAGCAGCACGACCTTGCCGCGGTAATCGCTTAACGCGACCGTGTTACCCTGTCGATTCTGCAGCTGCAAAACACGGTTCTGGTCGCCAAGGTAAGGCTGCAACTCGGTGGAACGGTGACTTGCGGCCTTTTGCGGCGCTGCGAAGGTGAGCGGCGCCATGCGCCGTTCTGCCGCCATATAAGGCAGCTGCAGACGCATTAGCGCTGTCAGGCGTTTGGCCAGATTTTCGGCACTGGCTTTCTCCCCCGCCATGGCATCCGGCCGGAAATAGAAACGGTCGCGCACCTGAGATTGCAATACCGTAAACACATCGCTGCCGGCCTGTTCAAATTGCCTGGACAGTTCCGCCAAGCGCCAACGCCAGGGGGAGAGTTCCGCCTGCAAAATCGTCACCGGTAAATTGACGCTGGCCACCTCGTTCCAGTACTGCGCAACCTCCCCGGGTTGCGGCGTATTCACATAGAGATTGGGGTTGATCAGCACCAAGCCCAAACGGTTCAAGGATTCATTCTGAAAAGCGCTCACGCCGCGTATCGCCAACTG
>JACXUQ010000492.1 GCA_014763835.1 Thiotrichales bacterium | reverse complement strand
ATTAATGCGCATAAACCCGGTGCCCGCCCCGCTTCTGCCGCCAAACGATTCGCCGTCGCTCAAGCCGAGTTTGGCATCTTCCACCAGCCAGCTTTTCAAAGTGGCGTGATCTTTAAAACGTTGCCGGAAATCCAGCCACACCAGATAAGACGCCTGCGGGCGCATCACCTCCACCTCGGGAAAATGCTCGGCAAAAAAGTGTTCCAGCCGCTCGATATTGCGTTGAAAGTGGGCGATCAGTTGATCGCGCCATTGTTTTCCGGCGTGGCTGTAGGCCGCTTCCAATGCGATCAGGGCGAACAGATTCAGCCCGCTGATGGCATTGGCCTGGCAGACCTTGAGATAGGCCGCTTTGCGTTGCAGGTTGGCGATAATGGCATAGCCGATCTGCAAGCCGCCGAGATTGAATGTTTTGCCGGGCGAACTCAAGGTGACGGTGATCTGCGCTGCCTGTTCCGAAAGCGACGCGGTGGGGGTGTGTTTAAAGCCCGGATAGACCAGGTCGGAATGGATTTCATCGGAGATGATGATCACGCCGTACCGGCTGCAGAGATCAACCAGCTGCGCCAGCTCGTCAGCCTGCCAGACCCGGCCTGACGGGTTTTGCGGATTGCACAGTAAAAACAGTTTAACGTTTTGCTGCTGCATGGCCTGTTCCATCGCCGCAAAATTCATGTGGTAGCTGCCGTCTTTCAATAGCAGCGGCACTTCTACCGTTTGCCGTCCCTGTTTTTCGGGTGCCTGCATAAACGGCGGGTAGACGGGGGGTGTGACCAGCACGCTCTCGCCCGGCTGGGTAAAGGCGGCGACTGCCATAAAGAAGCCGTTGGCGACATTATGGGTAAACACAATCTCTTCGGCTTTAACGGCATAGTTATGCTGCGCCTGCCAGTTAATAATCGCCTGATAGGTGGCGTCGGTCGCCAGGGTGTAGCCGAGCAGGGGATGCTCCAGCCGCTTTTTCAGCGCGTCGATAATAAAGTCGGGGGTGGGCAGGTCCATGTCGGCCACCCACATCGGCAAGACGTCGTTTGTACCGAAGAGGGCTTGGCGCAGCTGATATTTTTCGGCGGCGGTGTTTTCACGGCTATAAACCGAATCAAACGG
>JACXUQ010000491.1 GCA_014763835.1 Thiotrichales bacterium | reverse complement strand
CAGCCGAGTTCTTCGGTTCTCGGCTCTACAGCCGAGTTCTTCGGTTCTCGGCTCTACAGCCGAGTTCTTCGGTTCGCGCCCCACTCGTGCAAAGCTCTCAGACTAAAAAATCAGGCAAGATGCGCTCTGGGATCAAACGGCATGCTTTGCGCCATCTGCTCGTAAAGCGCTTTCTGCTCGTCGGTCTGCGGCACCGGCACATGAATCTGCACCACCACATACTGGTTACCCGGCTCGCGCCCCTGCGCACCGCCCAGACCACGCCCCTTGATGCGCAATTTGGCACCCGACTGCGTGCCCGGTGCGATTGACATCTTCACCGGACCTTTCAGGGTCGGAATTTCCACCTTGGCCCCCAAAGCCGCTTCCCAAGGGGTGACGGGCAAATCCACATAGACATCCTCTCCTTCGATACGGAAACGCGCGTCTTTTTGCAGATTGACTTCAATGATCACATCGCCGTCCGGACCGCCGTTAAAGCCGCTGAAGCCCTTGCCTTTCACACGGATTTTCTGCCCTTGCAACACGCCGGCCGGAATGCGCACCTTGATCGGTTTGGTCTCGTAAGCGTAGCTGTGGGTACGCGGATTGCCGGTTTGCACATTGATGGTCTTCTCCGTGCCGTCAATCGCCTCCTGCAAGGTGACCATGACCGCTACGCTCTGATCCTCGCCTTTCTGCGGGCGCGGTTGGCGCTGACCGAAGCCCTGCCCGTCAAATCCGCCAAAGCCCTGGCCGCCGCCGAACATCGAACCGAAGATATCGGCAAAATCCGCGCCCTGTCCTTCAAACCCGCCAAAACCGGAGGAACGATGATGTGCATAATCGGCACCGAAACGGTCGTACATCGAACGTTTTTCCGGATCGCTCAGGGTTTCGTAAGCTTCGCTGATCTCCTTGAACTTGGCTTCGTCGCCGGTGGGCTTGTCCGGGTGGTATTTGGCCGCCAGTTTACGATAGGCTTTTTTAATTTCCGCTTCATCGGCGTTTCTGTTCACGCCCAATAATGCATAGTAATCTTTGCTCATGGCTATCCTGTTTCGTCTCTAGATACGATAATGCAGGGTAACATAAGGGCGCGGAGCCATTTTTTCAAGAAAAATCAGG
>JACXUQ010000490.1 GCA_014763835.1 Thiotrichales bacterium | reverse complement strand
GGCCATCCAGTGGCACGCCGAGCGGATCGACAATGCGTCCCAACAGGCTGTCGCCCACCGGGATATCGAGAATGCGCCCGGAGAGGCAGGCATCATGTCCGGCGGTCAGGGTGCGGGTTTCCTGCAGCAGAATCACGCCGATCAGCGTTTGGGTCAATTCGAAGACAAAACCGCGGCTGCCGTCTTCAAAGAGGATGATTTCGTCCATTTTGGCGCTCGGCAGGCCGCTGACCCAGACAATTCCATCACCTACCGATACCACATAACCGCGTTCCGCCATGCCGATCTGCAGGCGGTAATCGTTGAGCCACTGGTCAATGTCGTGAAACACGGTGTTTTCAGACACTGGCGTTTTCATTGTCCAACTCCGCAAAACTGGTGAGTTCATCATGCAAATTGAGGCGCAGGCTCCAGGCACCGATATTGATGCGGAATCCGGCGAGCAAGTCGCCGTCCTCTTCAAACTGCAGCGTGACCGGTTCGATGCAGAAGGCCGCAAGTCTGTCGTGCAGCGTTTGTCGTTGTGTTTCCGACAGCTTATAGGCGCTGACAATGTGCAGTTGGTGTGAAGAGGCGTCACAGGCACTTTTCAGGCGCTGCAGTTGGGCGTCGTCGAGCTGCTCGAGTTGCTGCAACAGGAAATCGAAAAGTCGTGCTTCGACTTCGGGCGAGGCGATGCTGCCCAACAGTTTAGCGGCAAAGCGCGCGCCCTGCTGATGGGCAAGGGTCTGATAGTGGGTGAGTGCCTGTTCAAGTTCTTTGGCTTGGTTGACCTGGGACTTTTCGCGCTCCGCCGCGAGCTCCTGCTGCAGTTGGGCTAATTGGCTGCTGCGCTGGTTTTGCAGTTCCTGCTGCAAATCTTGTTGCAACTGTTGCTTCTCAGCATCCCAGGTTTGCAGGCGCTGCTGATAGCGGCTTTGCAGCGCTTCCGCTTCGGTCATTTTTTGCGTGGCCTCGTCCAGTGTCCGGTTAATGGAAGTGCGGCGTTTTTCCAGCGCGTTGAGCACCGGGCGGTAGAAAAACCGCTTGAGTATCCACATCAGAATCAGGAAGTTGATGACTTCCAGTATAAAGGTCGAAAGGCTGAATTCCACGGCTGGGTTCCTTGCTCAAA
>JACXUQ010000489.1 GCA_014763835.1 Thiotrichales bacterium | reverse complement strand
CCACTCGTCACCTCACCGGTCGAACCCAGTCGATCAACAACATCCAACGGCCCCGCCAAGCTTGAACCGGTTGCACCGGCTTCACCGGCGGCGGTAGCTTCAAGGTCTTCGATATTACCTTCAAGAATGGCTTGCTGGAGAGCGGCGACTTCGGTAGCGGCTTCGGTTTCGGCATCAACGGTATTAGCACCGATGACGTCTTTGTCGAGCAGCATTTGGGTTTCTCGGCCCAATGTCAGGATTTCGCCATTAGGCAAATCGATTTTTACGCCAGCACCGGCAGAGGTGACAATCATTTCACCTTCGTACACCTGGTCGCCTTTCATTACAATTCGAACCGCTCCTGTTGCCGGGTTAATGGCTTGTACAACGCCGGTTACTGCATTAATTTTTCCTGCTACCATCGCCATGATTATCTCTCCAACTGAGTGAATTAGGTTGAGGGCTTGACCGGTAAAGCAACTACCCTCTTTTACTTAGGATTGCATATTAGCTATCCTCTTGCGCCAAAACCATTGTACCTTAGTACAATAGGTGCCTAATTTTCCGTAAAAAGTTCCTATTTAATTGAAATATAGAGATTTTTTGTGTTTAAATAATCACAATATTTTTGATTTTTTTGTCTCGCTACAGAGGAAAAGACATGAGCACAATCAGCCCTGTTTTATCGACCATGGCGTTGAATGCCCAATCTGCCGTGACTAACCCGGTTACCACACCAGAGATGCGTATGGCGCAGCAAGCGGCCTCGACAGCAACCGCTTCCGGCAACACGACGGTGACACTTTCTGCACAGGCTACCCAACTTAGCCAGCAGGATCTAGCGACAAGTCAGCGCGTCAACACTGCAGATGCGCTCGAAACACGCGAAACAGAATCTCAACAATCCGATTCCGGATTAACCTATATTGCTAATCTACAAAGTCGCGCTAATTATCAACAGGCCATAAACCCATTAGAAGGCAGTGAATCGGAAGCCCGCTCAGATAGAGACGACCAATATTGATCCGCATTTGAGACTGGCGCCAGTTCATTTACCCACGCAACCAGGTAATAAACATCTACTAAATAAAAGTGCGTAATTAATTTGCTGATGCATAAAATTTTCTAATCCAT
>JACXUQ010000488.1 GCA_014763835.1 Thiotrichales bacterium | reverse complement strand
AAAATCTATACCATCGGTGTCGGCCAGACCCGCGCACCGCACGGTTTGGATGCCTTTCTGGGCAACAGCAAAGCCGACATGGACATCGCCACCCTGCGCCGCATTGCCGAACTGACGCAGGGGCAGTTTTTCCTCGCCAACGACACTGCCGAACTGCAAACCATCTACGCCGCCATCAACCGTCTGGAAGCGAGCGAGCACGAAGTTCACAGCTACCGCCTGCGCAGCGAACTTTACGTCTGGCCGCTCGGGCTGGCGTTTGCTTTGAGCCTGCTGCTGGCCGGCTGGCGCCTGTATCGCGTGGGAGGGCTGTAAGCATGGGTGTACATATCGAGTTTCTGCGTCCCTTGTGGTTTGCCGCCATCATCCCTGTTATTTGGCTGCTGTGGCGCGCCTGGCGCTTAAGCGATCCCAAAGGCCGGTGGCAAAGCGTCATCGCCCCCCCGTTCCAACGCCTGCTGCTCGGTAACGATACCGCCTCGCAAGGATTGAATGCACGCCGCCTGGCGGTCATCGGTCTGGCGGCGCTGTGGGCGATGGCCATTGTCGCCCTGGCGGGTCCGAGCCTCAAATCGGTCAAACTGCCGGCGCAGAAAAGCCAGCAGGGCACGGTGATTGTGCTCGATCTGTCGCTTTCCATGCTGGCCGACGATCTCAAACCCAACCGCTTGAGCCGGGTGCGCTTCAAACTGATCGACCTGTTGAAAGCTCATCCAGAAAACGCCTTCGGCATGGTGGCCTATTCCGGTAGCGCGCATACCATCGCACCCATATCCGAAGACAACCAGACACTGCTGGCACTGATCCCCACGCTGACGCCGCTGATGATGCCGAGCTACGGTTCCGATCCTTTACGAGCATTTGAACAGGCGGATACTCTGCTCAAAGGCGCGCACATTACCCAAGGGCATCTAATCTGGGTCACTGACGACCTGGAGTCAGCCCAAAGCACCGAACTGGCCAACTGGCTAAAAAACAGCGGTTACACCCTCAGTATCCTCGCCGTAGGCACACCGCAGGGCGGCGCGGTCAATCTGCCTAACTACGGGCTACTGAAAGACGATCAAGGGGCGATTGTGCTGCCCAAACTGCCGTATGAAACCCTGCGTCAATTCAGCCTA
>JACXUQ010000487.1 GCA_014763835.1 Thiotrichales bacterium | reverse complement strand
CGTGAATTCAAGTAATAAGTGCATAACCCACCAACTTTTCAGCATCCATGCCGGATAGTTCGCGGAACACCTCGTAAGGTGTCTTGAACCCCAGACACTTCCTTGGTCTGTTGTTGAGTTTATGTACAGCCTCCAACACCTGTCGAGCCGTCACGTCCAACAATCCCATTGCTTTAGGGAAGTATTGGCGTAACAGCCCATTGGCATTCTCATTTTGCCCGCGCTCCCACGAATGGTAGGGCTTGGCGAAATACGTTTTGCACTCAATAGCTTGGGCAACTTGCTCATGTTTGGCAAACTCTTTGCCGTTATCGAAGGTGAGCGTGTGTACCCACCCCTTGAAGCCGGACAGCAAGGTGATAATGCTGCCCGTCACTGCTTCAGCAGTCTTGTTCGCCACGGGAAATGCCAGACGTAGCTTGGATTTGCGTTCGTCCAGCGTCACCAATGCACCTTGGTGTCCCTTGCCGATCATGGTGTCCGCTTCCCAGTCGCCTAGCCGTTCACGTTGGTTGGCGACCTCTGGGCGCTCATCAATGTCCACCCGGTTGGGGATGCCTTTGACACTGCCAGTGCGGCTACCATAACGCTGGCGGTATTTCTTCGCATGGCGACGCAGGTTCAGGTACAGCTTGCCACCCGCACGTTTATCCTTCAGCACGTGCTGGTAGATGGTTTCATGGCAGACAGCCGCCTTGCCTTCTTCTTTCAGTCTGCCGCTGATCTGTTCGGGGCCCCATTGCTGTTCCAGTAGCGTACTGATGCTACCCGCCAGTTCCGGGGTCAACCTGACCGCTTTGGGTTTGTCCGCGTGGCGTTGCTGCGCTTTGGCGTGCGCTTGCTTATGCCGGTAGCCGCGTTGCCCCCGGTTGCGGGTCAGTTCACGGCTGACCGTCGATTGGCTGCGCACCAATGCTTTCGCTATTGCCGTCGTCGAATCACCCATCTTGTGCCGTGTTTCGATATAATGCCTCTCCTCAGGGGTAAGCTGTGTGTAAGCCATGAAGCTCTCCCGTCAGTGGTTTTTCGGGATGCTTTTTACCACAGTTTGCCTCTGGCCTTAGGAGGAAAGCCGCATCCCGTCTCGATTAACGGGTTATGCACTTATGATACGAATTCGCC
>JACXUQ010000486.1 GCA_014763835.1 Thiotrichales bacterium | reverse complement strand
TGAGCAACGATATCTACTTCGAACTCGGCCTGCTGACGCTGATCGGTTTGTCTGCCAAAAACGCCATTCTGATTGTCGAGGTGGCGATGCAGAAACATAAACACGGCATGGCGCTGGCTCAGGCGGCGGAAGAGGCGGTGCGTCTGCGTTTCCGTCCGATCGTGATGACCTCCTTGGCGTTTACGATTGCAGCCGTGCCGTTGATGTTAAGCGAAGGCGCCGGCGCCGCCGCGCGCGTTTCGGTGGGCACCGGCCTGGTCGGCGGGATGCTGTTCGCGACGATTCTGGCGCCGCTTTTTGTGCCGATGTTCTTCCGCTGGATTGCGGCCTTTTCCGAAAGATTCGGCCAAAAAACGGCGAAAAAAGCCATTTAAAAACTCAACAGGCCGGGTGTGCCCGGCGTTTCCTTAAAGAACGCCTGCAAAAAAACACCCGGCCTGCTTGATTTATAGGGCAAACTCCCTATAATTCTTGTTTCCATTTATCGGGGTGTAGCGCAGCTTGGTAGCGCACTTGACTGGGGGTCAAGTGGTCGCAGGTTCAAATCCTGTCACTCCGACCATTTCTGGCTTTTCTCGTTTTCCCTTTCCTATTTTTCAATGTTAAGATACCGCGCTGGACTTTTCAGTGAAGGTAGTACGCATGTTATTTGAATTACAATCGATCGATCCCAAGGTGTATCGCGCCAAAACGCGCCGCTCCACGCTGATTATTATGGCGATGTTTGTCGTCATCGGCTTTATCTGCGCCGACCGTTTTGTAGCCTGGTTTGGCGAATACTCCAACAATCTGATCGTGCTGAATTTTATCGGCGCGTTTTTTGGACTGGTGCTCACCGGCTTTATCGTCAAATGGTTCTTCAAGGATAAACCGTGGATGGCCGAGGCGATGTACGGCTGGCGGTTGAAGCGCAATCTGATGCATGTGACCAATCGCCTGCGCGCCGTGCAGGAAGCGGTGGAACGCGGCGATGTGGAGGCGATGAAAATTTTGCGTTTCTATCATCTCGGGTTGGAGCAGATGCACCGTCTGGAAGACAACAGTCACGCGCTGATTGAATTGTCGGCCGAAAAGCGTGCGCTGGAGAAGCAGCTCGAAGCGTCTCAGGTCGATTTGCAGCAGAC
>JACXUQ010000066.1 GCA_014763835.1 Thiotrichales bacterium | reverse complement strand
AAACTTGCTAATAGCGAGCTATTGGCTGCGTTTTCCGCCTCAACCAGCCAATTTTTTCCTCATTTTTATTTCGCGCCCCACTCGTGCAAAGCTCTCAGATAAAACCCCTTGCGTATCGTGGGCATAAAAGTAGACCTTATCACCAAAATAACGCGAAAATCGTTCAAATTTGGCCTGATAGTGGGAATGGGGCATTAGTCACGCTTTGCTTAAAAAGAAGAAATCGGGGTTAATCAAAAACTTAGCGGGCTATCAAACCTGAAAACAACCGGCTTCACAATCGCATCAAACTGCATTCACTAAGCGTTTTTACCCGCTTTATGAATCTTAAATTCAAAAAGCGAGGAAAACCGGCCGCAAAACTTCATATTTCTGACATATATCTTCAGTCTTGGCGAAGCATAATGCAAGTAAACAGAAGCCCCAAAAGTAGCGTATGAAAATTCTGATTGTCACCGATGCCTGGCAACCGCAAACCAACGGCGTGGTCACCACTATGACCCATGTGGTGGCTTCGCTGGAGAAATCCGGCCATAGCGTCAAGGTTCTGCACCCCGGCCTGTTCAAAAGTTTTCCGCTGCCCGGCTACGCCGAAGTGCCGATCGTCTGGCATGCCAAACACTTCAAAACACACATCGAAAACTTTGCACCCGATGCCGTGCACATTGTCACCGAAGGGCCTTTGGGGTGGCGCGCCCGCGCTTTCTGCCAACGCCGCGGCTGGCCGTTCACCACCGCTTTCCATACCAAGTTTGCCGAATATCTCAATCAACGCCTGCCGTTTATTCCGGTCGGCTGGGGCTACGGTTTCATGCGCGTTTTTCACCGCCCGGCAGTGCGCACGCTGGTCAGCACCCACACACTGATCGACACCCTCAAGGCCAAAGGCTTTACCCACCTGCATAAATGGAGCCGCGGCGTCGATACCGACCTGTTTCATCCCGGCAGAAAAATAGACTTGCCGTTTGCAGCGCCGATCCACCTTTACGTCGGCCGCATCGCCGTCGAAAAAAACCTGCGCGATTTTCTCGATTTAACGTTACCGGGCAGTCAGCTGGTGGTCGGCGACGGCCCCGATTTAGCCTCGCTGCAACACGATTACCCGCAGGTGCATTTTCTCGGCAAAAAAACCGGCGTGGAACTGGCGCAACTGTTTGCCTCGGCAGACGTGTTCGTCTTCCCCTCCAAAACCGACACTTACGGCCTGGTCATGCTTGAAGCATTGGCCAGCGGCACACCCGTGGCCGCCTACCCGACAACCGGCCCGTTGGATGTGATCACCGCAGAGGTCGGCGCCTTAGACGAGGTCTTGCACGCAGCCATTGAACAGGCAAAAAAGTGCGACCGCCAAGCCTGCCGCGAGTATGCGCAACACTTCAGTTGGGAACAGTGCGCCCAGACCTTCTTAAAAGCCTTGGCGCCGATAACAGACGAATCACCCGCAAAAAATGCCAATTAAAAACTCAACAGGCCGGGTGACAGAGAACCGAAAGAACGGTTAGGCCGGCTGACCGACCATGACGGTGACCTGTTTATGCAGATCGAAATGCTTGCGCCAGGCCTGCAGCACCTCTGCCTTGGTCAACGCCTGAATGCGCTCGGGAAACTGCTCTAAATAATCCAACGGCAAGCCGTAAAAACCGATCATCGCAATATAACCGATAATCTTGGCATTGCTGTCGATACGCAGCGGGAAGCCGCCCACCAGATTCTCCTTAATGGCTTCGAAATGTTTGTCATCAATCGATTTCAAAAAGGACTCGATGGTCGAACGCACCACCTTTTCAGCCTCCAAGGCCGAGGCATTTTTGGTCGACAGATAACTCACCCACGGACCGGCCACGCGCATCGGCGCAAAACCGCTGCCCACGCCGTACACCAGGCCGCGCTTCTCGCGCACCTCTTCCATCAGCATGGAACCGAATCCGCTGCCGCCGAGCAGATGGTTGCCGAGAAACAGCGCATAATAATCGGCATCGCCGCGCGCCACACCGATCTGCCCCATGCGGAAATAGCTCTGCGACGATTCAAACGGCAGAATCTCCCGCTGCGCTTGCTTCAACGGCTGCGGCTGCGGTAACGCCTGCGGCTTCTCGCCCTGCGGCAAGGTGGCGATCAGATTTTCGGCGATCTGCCTGGCCTGTTCAGTATTCAGCTGACCGACAATGGCGATAGTTGCATTCGCCGCGACAAAATAGCGCTGATAGAAAGCCTGCACGTCTTTCAGTTTAAGCTGCTCCACGGTTTCAACCGTTCCCGACACCGGATGGGCATAGGGATGCGTACCATACAGATTTTTCCAGAAGGCATTCTGCGCCAGACTCTCCGGCGAATGTTGCTGCTGGCGCAGCCCCACCAGCGTACGCTGACGTTCGCGTTCAAAAATTTCCTGATCAAACTGGCTCTGCGTCAGACTGGTTTTAAACAGTTCCAACGCCGGCTGCAACACCCCTTCGCGGGTGATGGTGCGCAGAGAGAAGGTCGCTTTGTCACGATCCACATCACCGCCGATCCGCGCACCCAGTTCATTGGTGCGAGTATTGATCTGCTCCTCCGTCATCCCGGGTGTGTGCGTCCCCACCAAGGCGGTGGTCAGCGACGCCAAGCCCCATTTATCGCCGTCACGCGCACTGCCGGCATCAAACACCACCTGAATATCCAGCATCGGCAGTTCCGGCGCGGCCACAAACATCACTTTTGCGCCCTTGGAGGTCTGCCAGGTTTGTATATCCACCTTGGCCCAAATCGGCAGGCTCACAAAACTCAACAGGCCGGCTATGAAAAGGCTATACACAGGTTTCATTACAATCTCCCCTTGTAAGGTTTGATATTGGAGTGGTCTTTGCCATCCGGATAGAGCGTGGCAATCGTCAGGTTATCAGGCGTCAGATATTTTTTTGCCACCGCCATGACCTCCTCCGGCGTAACCGAACGCAGATTGTCGATCCATTTGTCCAAGGTATCGGCCGGCAAACCGACGCTGACCAGCGACCCCATAATCATCGCCTGCGCCTGGATGGAATCGCGGTAATAGACGTGATCGGCCTCTTCCATCGCCAACACGCGCTGCAGCTCGGCCGCACTGACCGCTGTGGTTTTCAGCTTATCCACCTCCTCCAACAACGCCTTTTCCAAGTCCGCCAACCTGCCGGCTTCAACCGGTGTGGCGCTCAATTCAAACAGGGTATCCAGACGGTCGGTGGCGCTGTAACCGGCACTCACGCCGGCCGCGAGTTGCTTGCCGCGTACCAGCGCCTGCGGCAAGCGGCTACTTTCGCCGCCATCCAGCAATGCACTTAACACCGCCAAGGCATAAACCTCGCGTTTATTGTCCGCCGTCAGCAGGCTCGGCACATGAAACCCCATCTGCAAAGACGGCACCTGCGTATTGCCTTTGAGTTCAATACGTCGCAAACCTTCCTGCTCGATTTCCACCTGCGGCTTGATCGCTTCAATCTTTTCGGGCTGATAAGCGCCGTAGTAGCGCTTCGCCAGGGCCAGCACCTGCTGCGGGTCGACATCGCCAACCACCACCAGGGTAGCGTTATTGGGCGCATACCACTGGCGGTACCAGTCACGCAGGTCGTCCACCGTGTAGCTGCGGATATCGGTCATCCAGCCGATGGTCGGGTTACGCGCCGGACTGTTCAGAAAGGCCGTAGCGTTGAATTGCTCGTTCAGTTTCGAGTAGGGCTTGTCCTCCAAGCGCCAGCGGCGCTCCTCAGTAACCACATCGCGCTCTTTGAGGAACTCGCTTTCGTCAATCACCAGATTACGCATGCGGTCGGATTCCAGTTGCATTACCTTTTCCAGATGCTGCTTGCCGACCACCTGATAATAGGCGGTGTAGTTGGCCGAGGTGAAAGCGTTTTCCTCGCCGCCCAAACGCGACACGATTTTGGAAAACTCACCCGGCTGCAGGCTTTTGGTGCCTTTGAACATCATGTGCTCCAGCATATGCGACAGGCCGGTCTTGCCCGGCGTTTCATAGGTGGAGCCCACGCGGTACCAGACCTGCTGTACCACCACCGCTGCGCGGTGATCCTCTTTCACCAGCACCTTCATGCCGTTATCCAAGCTAAACTCCGAAATTTTGGCGTGCGCCGGCGCTGTCAGCGAAAACGCCAAGGCGGCCCATGCCAGCTTTTTCATCACCTTCACTCTTGCATTCCTCTTCATCCATACCCACCTTAAACAGGTAGGATTGCGCGTTCAAACGCCGCAACACCAAGCGCGGCTGACCAATTAACCACAGGGATAAGCAACATTGCCCCACCCATTTTGAGATTGATTTATAATAGCCCAATAATCCATTTCAAGTATTAACAAACTCTTAAAAACCCAGTCTTATGCTGGGTTTTAACCGTTGATTGGCTGCCCATGACATTGAGTCCAATGCCAATCCATCTAACAGGAAATCAGCATGTTCAGTTTTTTGCGCCGCAACAAACCAACGCCAACCGAAACAGTTGAAGAATCCCCCGCCGCTCAACCCGAGTTGGCAACCGAAACCCCAACCACCCAGGCGGAGGCAGAAACCGCACCGGCGGCAGTATCCGAAAGCAAACAGCAAGCCGCGTCCGCCACAACAGACAAAGAGCCTAAAAGCAGCTTCTTCACCCGCCTTAAAAACAGCCTCAGCAAAACCCGCCGCGGTTTTACCGACAGCTTGGCGAGCCTGCTGCTGGGGCGCAAAGAGATCGACGCCGACCTGCTCGACGAAATCGAAATGATTCTGTTGACCGCCGATGTCGGCGTGGAAGCGACCGATCGCATTATTGGCAACCTCACCGAACAGGTCAGCCGCAAGGAATTGAAAGACCCGAATGCCTTGTTCAACGCTCTGAAAGCGCAATTGCAGGCCATTATCGAACCGATTAGCCAACCTTTGGACATCAACTCACACTTGACCCAACAGGGCGGACCTTATGTGATCTTAATGGTGGGCATTAACGGCGTCGGCAAAACCACCACCATCGGCAAGCTTGCCAAAAAATTCCAGAACGAAGGCAAGTCGGTCATGCTGGCGGCCGGCGACACCTTCCGTGCCGCCGCGGTGGAGCAGTTGCAAACCTGGGGCGAACGCAACCAGGTACCGGTCATCGCCCAGAAAACCGGAGCCGATTCGGCCGCCGTGATTTTCGATGCGATCCAGTCGGCCAAAGCCAAAAAAATCGACGTGTTGATTGCCGATACCGCAGGGCGTTTGCATACTCAGACCAACCTGATGGAAGAGTTGAAAAAGGTCAAACGCGTCATTCAGAAAGTGGATGGCAGCGCACCGCATGAAGTCATGCTGGTGATTGATGCCGGCACCGGGCAAAATGCCTTGAATCAGGCGCGTCAATTCGGTGAGGCAGTGGACGTTTCCGGCATTACAGTGACTAAACTCGATGGCACGGCAAAAGGCGGTATTGTCTTTGCGCTGGCCGAACAGCTGGGCATTCCGGTGCGCTTTATCGGCGTGGGGGAATCCATTGACGATTTGCGACCGTTCCAGGCCAAGGAGTTTACCGAGGCCCTCTTCGATCAAAGTGCCTAAGGTCGGTTTATGCGCTTACCCGAAACGCACAACGCCAAACACCTCTACGCCTTTAAAAAGGGCTTTCGTTTAGCCTACGAAGGCAAGGCACTAACACAGGCACCCAGCGACATCCGCTACGACCCTGCCGCCCGTGCCTTTTTTGAGCAAGGCTGGGAACAGGCCCAAACCGAAATGGTCGCACGGATTGAGGCCGCCAAATCCGCCTCGCCCTGGCGCCAGCGGATGGCTTGGTATGTCATGCTCATGCTGGGCGGCGGGGCAACCGCATTGGGACTGATACAGAATATCCAGCAGGAAAAGCAAGAAGCCGCCGCAATCAGCCCGGCCCCCCCTTCGACGCTAAAAACACCTCCGCTTGCAACTGAAAAAACCCAACAGGCTACCCCTGAAACCATTACCGCATTCGAAGAAACGTCGCCGCAAGCGCCGGTAGAACCCCAATCAACCGCAGAGAATAGCGTTCAGGACGATAAAAACAATCTCCCTTTGACCTTACTCACCACACAGCAGCGTGAAGACCTCAACCTGACGCACGAACAATATCTTGCCGAGCAGTCTCCACGGCTGACAGCAGAAAAGATTGTCGACAGCACGATTCAGATTGAGCAGGCGGTGTTGAGTGCCGAAATCGTCGACAAAGAACCCGGCGAAACGTTCAACAACCGTGTGCCCAAGCCGGTGCGTCAACTCTACTTCTTTACACAGATTAAAAATGGCGAAGGCCAGACGCTCTATCATCGCTGGATCCACAATGATCGCGAAATGGCATTGATTCCATTGACTATTCACAGTAACCTGTACCGTACCTGGTCAAGCAAACGCCTCACCAGCGCCTGGCAAGGGCAGTGGCGCGTTGAGATTCTAAACCAGGATAAAGCAGTTATTTATCGACAGAACTTTGTATATGGCAGTCTATGAGTATCAAGAAGGCATGGAGCGGATTACTGGTATTGGGGCTTTTGGCGGGGTGCAGTTCTAATCCGCCGAAATCGACCTATAACAACATCTGCGCCATTTACGATTTTGACGACGATTGGCAGGATGCGGCGCGCGCCTCGGAAAAACGCTGGGGCGTGCCGAGTTACATCCTCATGGCATTTGTTCACCAGGAATCGCGCTTTAAACACGATGCCCAGCCGGAACGCCCCTACTTTCTGGGACTGATTCCCTTGCCGCGTGACTCCTCGGCCTACGGCTACGCCCAAGCCCAGGATCCTGCATGGAAGGACTATCAGAAGGCCAGCGGCAACTGGGGCGCCAACCGCAGCGACGTGGAAGATGCCCTGGACTTTATTGGCTGGTATAACTACGAGTCAGCCCGTCAGCTCGGCATTTCCCGCAAAGACACCTACAACCTCTATCTGGCCTATCACGAAGGGCGCGGCGGCTATTCGCGCAAAACCTACAACCAGAAACCCTGGCTTAAAAAGGTCGCGCAAAAGGTCACTAATCAAGCCAATGCTTACCGTACCCAGCTGCAAAATTGCGATGCTTATATTGCCGAATCCGCTGAACCGCTTAAACTCAAAACAAC
>JACXUQ010000485.1 GCA_014763835.1 Thiotrichales bacterium | reverse complement strand
ATCATATTCAATTTGAAAAAGATGTTGCCGGGCGAGCGGTTGACGCAGTTGCTTGGCAACCTGCAACTGACCTTTTAAAAAACGTTCTTCGGCAGAAATACGCTCATAATCCTTGCGAATACCTTTACGCACTACCTGTTTTAGCGCCCGCAAAAACAGCGCGATTAAGGCCTCCGGCAATGGTTTTTTTTCGATTTCCAACTTGGCATCCGTAGCTTGCAAAGGCCAAACATTGTCTACGGAACGCAACATGTTTAATAAGAGTGCACGTGTCTTTGCAATCTCCGGTTCCGCCTCCGTCGTTTTCTGCAGAATTTCGATTTGCGTGCCATCGGGTGTAGAAATCACTCCAACAAAATTTCGCACCTGCAAAACTGTGGGCTTTACAAAGCGAAGATAACGGTGGGTTTTATCCGAAGACTCAGCAATTTTGGCTAAAAACGACCAAGCCTGGTGGTTAAGCGCAATCACATCGGCAGAGCGCTGCTCTGTATCGTCAGAACAGACAACTCTTCCCCACTCACGCAGATAAAGCGTTTTCACTCATCAATACCTTGATAGATTTTCTGAAACGCATCCGCACTCAAAGCATCAATGGATTGGCGCTCGAATTTCACTAAATCGCTTGGCGCATCCTCGCCAACAAACAGGCTGTTATTAACAACCTGTTTGCGATAAAACTCATCCGCTGCATGACCTAACACCAAACGAATTTTCTGCCAGTCATCGTAAAAATACTCTTCCAACAACGGCAGAATTTTGTTTCTAAAGGCTAAACGTAAATCTTCCAGCGTCTGCAAATTCATCAAAAACGCATGACCCAAAGTGTGTTCACGGTCATACAGTGCTTCAATACGCAGGTTCATTACCCGTAATAACGTTTCAAGATCAACATCATCAATCTTGGCTTTTCCTGAGTTTTCAGCCGATTTCAAAATTTCCGGTTTTGGCATCATTTCAATAAAGTCAAAACGACGGCGCAAGGCCGTGTCCATTAACGCCAAGGAACGGTCAGCCGTATTCATGGTGCCAATAATATAAAGATTGTTCGGCACACTAAACGGCTCTTTGGAATACGGCAACTGCACGGAAATCGCCTCGGCATGACCGGCACGTTTAGACTCTTCAATGAG